>NZ_JBICKE010000122.1:0-4831 GCF_043103865.1 Pseudomonas sp. yb_5 | reverse complement strand
GCATTACCCATGCGGGCGCCTTTTTTATTTGCGCGCCAGCAGGGTGGCGCGGCGTGGGGCTGGCAGGCCTTCGACGGTCTTGCTGTGGTCGTTCGGGTCGAGGAAGTCGCTCAGCGACTGGTAGCGCATCCACTCGGTGCTGCGCTGTTCCTCGACGCTGGTCACGCTTACGTCGACGCAGCGCACATCGCTGAAGCCGGCACGGCGCAACCAGCGGGCCAGCGCCGGTACCGACGGCAGGTACCAGACATTGCGCATCTGTGCGTAGCGGTCCTCAGGCACCAGCACCTGGTTTTCGTCGCCCTCGATAACCAGCGTTTCCAGCACCAGCTCGCCACCTTTGACCAGGCAGTCCTTGAGCGCCAGCAGGTGCTCGATGGGCGAGCGGCGGTGATAGAACACGCCCATGGAAAACACGGTGTCGAAACCTTCCAGGTTGGCGGGCAGGTCTTCCAGGGCGAATGGCAGGTGCCAGGCCGGCAACTCCGGCAGGTACTGCTGCACGGCCTGGAACTGGCAGAAGAACAGCCAGTTGGGGTCGACCCCGATCACCATGTCCGCGCCGGCACCGAGCATGCGCCACTGGTAGTAGCCATTGCCACAGCCCACGTCGAGTACGCGCTTGCCCTTGAGGTCCAGGTGCGGGCCAACCCGCGACCACTTCCAGTCCGAACGCCATTCGGTGTCAACGTGCACGCCAAACAGGTCGAACGGCCCTTTGCGCCAAGGCGACAGGCCCATCAATGCCTGGCGCATCTGCGCGCGGGTGGCGTCGTCGCACTCGCAATCCAGACGTAACCCGTTGACCAGGTCGATTTCACTGGGTTGCAGGGCGGGCAGGGCTTCCAGCGCCCCGCGCCAGCGGTCGAGGTCACCGTGGCCCTTTTCCAGCTTGGCGTCCAGTTGCGCTTGCAGGCCTTGTGACCAGGAAGCCAGGGGCGTGCCCACCAGGCGGCGGACGAGGGGAGACAGATCGATCATGGCAGGGCTATCAACGAGGCGAAGTTAAGGCATTGGAACCAAGGCACCACTTTCGAGAAGCCGGCTGCGCGCAGGCGTTCCTGGTGGGCTTCGAGTGTATCGGGCTTCATCACGTTCTCGATGGCGCTGCGCTTCTGGGCGATCTCCAGTTCGCTGTAGCCATTGGCCCGTTTGAAATCCAGGTGCAGTTCATTGAGCAGGTCCTGCTCTTGCTCATCGGCAAAGCGCAGCTTCTCCGAGAGAATCAGCGCGCCGCCGGGCAGCAGCGCCTGGCGGATTCGCCCGAGCAGTTCAAGGCGCTGGTCAGGGGCGATGAACTGCAGGGTGAAGTTCATCGCCACTACCGAGGCGGGCTCGAAGGGCAGGGTAAGGATATCGGCCTCCAGCACGTGCACCGGCAGCAACTCCTGGAACATCGAATCTTGTGCAGTGAGGTACTGGCGGCAGCGCTCGACCATGGCGGCGGAGTTATCCACCGCGATTACCCTGCAGCCGTCGCTGCGTACATGGCGACGCAGCGACTGGGTAACGGCACCCAGCGATGCGCCCAGGTCGTACAGCGCGGTGCCTGGCTGGGCGAACCGAGCGGCCAGCACGCCGAGGTTTTCGACAATGGTTGGGTAACCGGGCACCGAGCGCTTGATCATGTCCGGGAACACACGCACGACGTCCTCGTTGAAGACGAAGTCGGGCACCTGCTCCAGGGGTTGGGAGAAAAGGCGGTCGGGTTGTTTGCTCACGGTGAATCCAGGTGGCTGGTGATAGGCAGGGGGCGCATTCTAGCCAAACCGCAGCCTGGATGCATGGTTGGCTGACCAGCGCTTTGCGTTCAATTGACCCGAATGGCGCAATCGAAGGTCTGCACGGGGCGCACTTCCGGGGCCCAGGGTTGCTGGTAGATCAATACCAGGTTCCCTTCGCCAGTCGCGCGGGCCTGGAAGCGCCAGGTCGACATGCCCGAGCTGCCGACGATGCCGGTGTCTTCAGGCGCGCTGTAAACCTCGGGGCCAAGACTTTGCAACACGTTGGGCGCCGGATTCTGTACCAGCCAGCGGTAGCCGGTGGTGGGGTTGCTGGGCAGGGTTAGCGTCAGGATCTGACCGACCTGCAGGCGCTTGGGGCATTCGCTTTCGGCGTCCAGGTCAACGGGCTGCGAGGATTGTTGCGCGCAGGCAGAAAGCAGGGCGAAGCTCAGGGGAACGAGCAGACGAGGAGAGGTCATGGTGGCTCCGAAGGCTGGCGATGGCCTGAGGATAACCGATGATCGAGGAAATTTGTGTTGCCTGTGCCGGCCCCTTCGCGGGCAAGCCCGCTCCTGCAAGGGTTCCCTGTAGGAACGGGCTTGCCCGCGAAGAGGCCGGTTCAGGCTAGAACAGCACTTTCGCCACGTCGGCAAAGCGCTTGGCGAAGTGCACTGTCAGCCCTTCGCGCAGGTACTCCGGCAGTTCTTCGAAGTCGCCGCGGTTAGGCTCCGGCAGGATCAGTTCGAAAATCTTCTGCCGCCGCGCAGCAATCACTTTCTCGCGCACGCCGCCAATCGGCAGTACCTGGCCGGTGAGGGTGAGCTCGCCCGTCATGGCGACACCTTTTTTGGCAGGCTGGTCGCGGGCCAGTGAAAGCAAAGCGCTGGCCATTGTGATGCCGGCACTCGGGCCGTCCTTGGGCGTGGCGCCTTCGGGTACGTGCAAGTGGATGAACGCTTCGTTGAAGAAACCTGTATCCCCGCCAAATTGTTTGAGGTTGGAGCTGATGTAGCTATAGGCAATTTCGGCAGACTCCTTCATCACGTCACCCAGCTTGCCGGTCAGCTTGAAGCCTCGGTTGTGGGTGTGGATGCGGGTCGCCTCGATCGGCAGCGTGGCACCGCCCATGCTGGTCCAGGCCAGGCCGGTGATCACGCCTTTGCCAGCCAGTACCTGTTCGCTGCGGAACACCGGCATGCCGAGCGCGGTTTCCAGGTCCTTGGCGCCGATCTTCAGCTTGGCTTCGGGGTTCTCCAGCAGCTTGACCACAGCTTTGCGCACCAGTTTGCCCAGTTGCTTCTCCAACTGGCGCACGCCGGCTTCGCGGGCATAGCCGTCGATCACCAGGCGCAGGGCGCTGTCGCTGATGCTGAGGCTGGTCTTGGAAACGCCGGCCTTTTCCAGTTGCTTGGGCCACAGGTGGCGCTTGGCGATGGTCAGTTTCTCTTCGGTGATATAGCCGGACAGGCGGATCACTTCCATGCGGTCGAGCAACGGCCCGGGTATTGAATCAAGGGTGTTGGCAGTGCACACGAACAACACCTTGGACAAGTCCAGGCGCAGGTCGAGGTAGTGGTCGAGGAAGTCGACGTTCTGCTCGGGGTCGAGGGTTTCCAGCAACGCTGATGCCGGGTCACCTTGGTAGCTCTGGCCCATCTTGTCGATTTCGTCGAGCATGATCACCGGGTTCATCACTTCGACGTCTTTCAGGGCCTGCACCAGCTTGCCGGGCTGGGCGCCGATGTAGGTGCGGCGGTGGCCCTTGATCTCGGCTTCATCACGCATGCCGCCGACGCTGAAGCGGTAGAACGGCCGGCCGAGCGATTCGGCGATGGACTTGCCGATGCTGGTCTTGCCTACCCCGGGCGGGCCCACCAACAGCACGATCGAGCCGCTGATTTCGCCTTTCCAGGCGCCCACGGCGAGGAACTCGAGGATGCGCTCCTTGATGTCGTCGAGGCCGGAATGGTACTGGTCGAGGACTTTGCGCGCATGCTTGAGGTCGAGCTTGTCTTTGCCGTACACGCCCCACGGCAGGGCGGTGGCCCATTCCAGATAGTTGCGGGTGACGGCGTATTCGGGCGAGCCGGTTTCCAGGATGGCCAACTTGCCCATCTCTTCATCGATGCGCTTGCGTGCCTGGGGCGGCAGGGTCTTGCCTTCCAGGCGCTGTTCGAACTGTTCGAGGTCGGCGCTGCGGTCGTCCTTGGTCAGCCCCAGCTCCTGCTGGATGACCTTGAGTTGTTCCTTCAGGAAGAATTCGCGCTGGTGCTCGCCGATCTGCCGGTTGACCTCGGCCGAAATCTCGTTCTGCAAGCGTGCGACTTCCACCTCTTTGCGCAGCATTGGCAGTACCTTTTCCATGCGTTTGAGCATGGGCACGCAATCGAGCACTTCCTGCAACTGGTTGCCGGTGGCCGAGGTGAGCGCGGCGGCGAAGTCGGTGAGCGGTGAAGGGTCGTTGGGGCTGAAGCGGTTGAGGTAGTTCTTCAGCTCTTCGCTGTACAGCGGGTTGAGCGGCAGCAGCTCTTTGATCGCGTTGATCAGTGCCATGCCGTAGGCTTTGACCTCGTCGGTCGGCTCGGCGGGCTGGCGCGGGTATTCGACTTCGACCAGGTAGGGCGGGCGGTGGTGCTTGAGCCAGTTGCGGATGCGCACCCGGGACAGGCCCTGGGCGACGAACTGCAATTTGCCGTTTTCGCGGCTGGCATGGTGCACCTTGACCAGCGTGCCGTACTGCGGCAGTGCCGAGGTGTCGAAGTGGCGGTGGTCTTCTGGCGGGGTGTCCATGAAGAACAGCGCCAGGCAGTGGTCCGGTGACTTGGCCACCAGGTCGAGCGTTTCGGCCCAGGGTTCTTCATTGACGATGACCGGCAGTACCTGGGCCGGGAAGAACGGGCGGTTGTGGATCGGGATGACGTAGACCTTGTCCGGCAGCTGCTGGCCGGGCAGGGCGAGGGCGTGGCCGGCTTCGGCCTGGAGGGTGTGTTCGACTTCGCTGTGTTCGTCAGGGTGTTCGGGGAAATCCTGCTGGTCGCTCATGGGGCACCTGCGTGAATGACTATGGTGCTTAGATGGGGCGGGAGGGGATGGGTTTCAATGGTGTA
>NZ_JBICKE010000121.1:0-32277 GCF_043103865.1 Pseudomonas sp. yb_5 | reverse complement strand
AGGGCTGCAAAGCAGCCCCAATTCACAAGAATTACGCCAGGCTCTTGCTCACCACTTCATACACATCACTGGACAGCTCGCCAGACGCCATAATGCGCTCCAGCTCACCCTTCATCAGCGCCTGACGCGCATCGTCATACTTGCGCCAGCGGGTCAGCGGCGCCAGTTGCCGCGATGCAATCTGCGGATTCAGCGCATTCAGCTCGATCACCAGGTCCGCCAGGAAGCGATACCCCGAGCCATCGGCAGCATGGAAGTTGACCAGGTTCTGCCCGGCAAAGGCACCGATCAGCGCACGCACCTTGTTCGGGTTCTTCAGGGTGAAGGCCGGGTGCTGCATCAATGCCTTGACCCGCGCCAGCCCGCCCGGCAGCGTGCTGGCCGCCTGCACGCTGAACCATTGGTCCATGACCAGCGGGTTGTCCTTGAAGTGCTCGGCAAACGCTTCCAGCGCTTTCGCGCGCTCGGCCTCGAACGGCGAGTTGACCAGTACCGCCAGCGCGGTAAGGCGCTCGGTCATGTTGTCGCAGTGCTCGAACTGCTCCAGGGTCGCCTCCAGCACCTGTTGCTTGCCACTCTGCATCAGGTACGACAGGGCGATGTTCTGCAGGCTGCGGCGGGCAAAGTGCTCGGCCGAGGCCACATAGGCAGTGCTGCGCGACACTTCGCGGTTGGCCTGGTAACGCGCCCACAGGGTGTCGAACAGGTGTTCGGCGATCTGCTGGCGTGCGAACTCGCGAGCGGCATGGATGGCGTCGACATCGGCCACCTGGCTGATCTCGGTAAGGTACGCCTCACCTGGCAGCGAGAGCATTTCGGCCACCATGGCCGGGTCCAGCGATGCATTGCCCAGCACAGTGCCCAAGGCGGTAATCAGGCGCTGGTCGAGCTTCAGGGCTTCGCCGCGTTGATGCTGGCCGATCAGTTCCTGCAGTACCTGCACCGACAGCTGCTGGCCCGCTTCCCAGCGGTTGAAGCCGTCGCTGTCGTGCTGCATCAGGAACATCAGCTGGTCGCGGCCATACGGGAAGCTCAGCTTCACCGGGGCGCTGAAGCCACGCAGCAGCGACGGCAGCGGTTTGGCCTGGATACCCTGGAAGGTGAAGGTTTGCTCGGCCTCGGTCACCGACAGCACGCGGCTGGTCCCTTGAGCGGCGTCTTCGCCAACCAGTTGCAGCGGCAGGTCGTTGCCGGCGGCATCCAGCAGGCCCAGTTCCACCGGGATCACGAACGGCAGTTTCTCGGCCTTGTCCGGGGTCTGCGGGCAGCTCTGGCGGAACGTCAGGCTGTAGGTCTGCGCGGCGTCGTCATACGCTTCGCTGACCTCCAAGCGTGGGGTGCCCGCCTGGCTGTACCAGCGCTTGAACTGGGTGAAGTCGACGCCGTTGGCGTCTTCCATGGCCTTGATGAAGTCGTCGGTGGTTACCGCCTGGCCATCATGACGCTCAAAATACAGGTCGCTGCCTTTACGGAAGCCTTCGCTACCCAACAGGGTACGGACCATGCGCACCACTTCGGCGCCCTTCTCGTAGACGGTCAGGGTGTAGAAGTTGGAGATTTCGATGAAGCTTTCCGGGCGCACCGGGTGGGCCATGGGGCCGGCGTCTTCGGCGAACTGGTGGGTGCGCAGGTAGGCCACGTCTTCGATGCGCTTGACCGTGCGCGAGTTCATGTCGGCACTGAACTCGGCATCGCGGAATACCGTGAAGCCTTCCTTCAGCGACAACTGGAACCAGTCACGGCAGGTAACGCGGTTGCCCGACCAGTTGTGGAAGTACTCGTGGGCGACCACGCCTTCGACGCGCTGGTGCGCAGCATCGGTGGCGGTTTCGGCACGGGCCAGCACACAGCTGGAGTTGAAGATGTTCAGGCCCTTGTTTTCCATGGCGCCCATGTTGAAGTCATTGACCGCAACAATCATGAAGATGTCCAGGTCGTACTCGCGGCCATAGACTTCTTCGTCCCAGCGCATGGACTTTTTCAGGCTGACCATGGCGTGGTCGCACTTGTCGATGTTCTCGGGCTCGACGTAGATGCGCAGGGTCACATCACGGCCGGACTGACGGGTGAAGCTGTCTTCAACGCACCACAGGTCACCGGCCACCAGAGCGAACAGGTAGGCCGGCTTCATGAACGGGTCTTCCCAGGTCGCCCAGTGGCGGCCATCTTCGGTCGGCCCGCTGCCGATCGGGTTGCCGTTCGACAACAATACCGGGTAGCGATGCTGCTCGGCGATGACCGTGGTGGTGAAGGTGCTCATCACGTCCGGGCGGTCGAGGTAGTAGGTGATCTTGCGGAAGCCCTCGGCCTCGCACTGGGTGCAGAACATCTTGCCCGACTTGTACAGGCCTTCCAGGGCGGTGTTGCTTTCCGGGTGGATCTTCACGCTGGTGTCGAGGGTGAAGCGCTCGGCCTTGGGCTGTACGGTCAGGCTGTCGGCGTCGAGCTGGTAGTCGCCTGGCTGCAGTTCCTGGTCATCCAGCGAGGCGCGCAGCAGTTCCAGCTGCTGGCCATCGAGTTCCAGTGGCGGCAGGCCGGCACCGCGTGCCGGGTTGCGGCGCATGACCAGTTGCGCGTGAACCAGCGTGTGGTCCTCGAACAGCTCGAAGGTCAGGTGCGTCTCGTCGATCAGGTACTCCGGCGCCTGGTAATCCTTGAGGTAGATCACTTGCGGTTGTTCGGTACGCATGTGCAGGTCCTTTTTACTGGAGCACGGCCAACTGGTAGGCCGTGTACTTGCGAATATTGATCACACCGGTGTCGAAGATCAGGTACTGGCCCTTGATGCCCAGCAGCGTGCCCTCGGCCACCGGGTCCTTGTCGAGGTTGAAGCTGACAATCTTCTTGGGGTACGCCTCGACCGGGTAGTTCATCTGCACCACTTCGGCGTCCGGCAGCGGCTGGATCGCCTGCAGGCCGAAGCGCCCCTGCAGCTCGCGCAGGCCGTCGGCGCAGGCTTCGAAGACCTGCTCCCGGATGGCCGGCAGGTCGAGCACCTCGGCATCGCCCTTGAGCAGCGCGCGCCAGTTGGTACGGTCCGGCACCTGGCTGCGCAGCACGTCTTCGACCAGGCCCGATTGCTGCCGGGTGGCCACGCGCATGATCGGCAACGCCTGACTGGCACCCTGGTCGAGCCAGCGGGTGGGCAGCTGGGTGGCACGGGTAATGCCGACCTTGATCCCCGACGAATTGGCCAGGTACACGATGTGGTCGGTCATGCAGAACTGTTCCCCCCACGACGGCTCCCGGCAGGTGCCGGCGTCGTAGTGGCATTTTTCCGGGGCCATGATGCACACATCGCACTGGGCCAGCTTGGTCATGCACGGGTAGCAGTAACCCTGGCTGAAGCTGGTCTTGGTGCGCTTGCCGCAATGGCTGCAATGAATGGCGCCGAGGTATTCCAGGCGCAGGCGCTGGCCGATCATGGGGTTGACCGGCACCTGCGTGTCATCCAGGCGGAAGCTGTACTGCACCACCGGTGCCTGCAGGCTGACGGCCATTTTGCTTAACGAGCCACGCGCGAGTTCGATCAATGTACCGAGTCCGACTTGAACAGAATGTTGGCGATGGGCGCGGACTTCGACGCGCATTCCTGTGGGCCCATGTAGCCGGTGCGCTGGTCTTCGGGCAGGTTCTTCATCTCCCAGGCGATGACCGCCTGCAGCGACAGTTCTTTCTGCTCGGCCGTGAGCTTGCGGCCATCCGACCATTTGCCGATTTCCACCGCCAGTTTCAGGCTCTGGTAGATTTCCGGGGTGATGTTTTCAATCATTTGCGCGAAAGTGGACATAGTGTCTCCTGATTCAAGCCGACAGTTTACGCCGGGCCAGCGCCCCACCCAAGAGCCCGGTCAGGCATCCGATGAGCAGCCCGCCGACGTGGGCGGCATTGGCGATCTGGCCAAGGCCGAGGGTGCCGACCACGCCGGTCAGGCACACCACCAGCCAGATCAGCATCATCACCAGCACGCCCTTGGGCAGGTTGAAGTAACGGTCGGGCGCCAGCCACTGGTACAGCCAGATATGCCCGAGCAGGCCGTACAGCACGCCGGACAGGCCGCCAAACAGGCTCGGCCCGCTGGTGTAGTGCTGGGCCAGGTTGGACACCAGGCTGAACAGCAGGGTCAGGCCCAGCAACGCCCACGGGCCCTGGCGCAGTTCGATGCGTTTGCCCAGCTCCCAGTACCACAGGCTGTTCATGGCCAGGTGCAGCACACCGAAATGCAGCAGCATGGGCGACACCAGTCGCCACCACTGACCTTGGTCGAGGGTTTGCGCCAGCGAGGTGAAGTACAGGTAGTCGCCCTGGACACGGAAGTCGAGGAAGGTGAACCAGCTGATGGTGGTGAAGTTGTCACCAAGCCCCGTCAGGCCGGCGACGATGAAGCACAGCAGCAGGGTGAGGGTGGTGATTTTGCAGGCCTTGGCCTGGGCTGCCAGAGAAGGCTGTGTGGGGGCATTCGCGGGTGAAACCGCCCCTACAGGGTCGGCACTCGCCGGCAGGTCGGCGTTGCCGTCGGGGTAGCGCTGGTAGAGCTGCAGCACATCTTCGGCCAAGGTGTCGGGGGCCCAGAGGACCTGGGCATCACCCTCCTCGCTGACCCGGTGCGGCACCTGCAGGCGCTGCAACAGCTGGACGAAGCCGCTGAGGTCGACCGACAGTGGCAGGCGCATCACTTCGATTATGTTCATTGGTTGGCCTGTGGGCGGTCAACGTCGACCCAAACGAACTTGTGTGGGTCGATGCGGGTTTCATCATCCAGCCGGTAGGCGACCAGCTTGCCGTAGAGCACGGCGCTGTAGTCCAGGCAGGCCAGGTTGGCGCGGATTGGCGCCGGGCGGCCGCTGCGCCAGTAATGCCCGACGAACAGCATCGGCTGGTCTTCGTCATATCGCAGCAAGGCGTTCTTCTGGCTGTGGCTGAGCGGGGTACTGGCCACTTCTTCGGGCAAGGCATCGGGCTGGAAGACGATGTCACCGTAGGTCTTCGGGTCTTCTTCCCAGAACTTGGTGCGGAAGAACGCGCGGGTCAGGCCGTCGCCGCCGGTCAGCGTCAGCCCGTCCGGCAGGCGCATGTCGGTACCGCGCAACAGGCGGTTGCACACCGTGTCAGCAAAACTGCCACTCACGGCCGAGGCCTGGATGAAGTGTTCATCGATGCGTCCGTCGGGGTATTGCTGGCGCAGCGGCTCGATCAGCCGCGGGTCCCAGCAGGCGTGCACCAGACGGAAGCGTCCGGCGTCGACGAACAGCGGCAGCTGGTAGAACCAATTGACAAAATCGTGCCAGTCGCCGGGGTGCTGGGCAAACTGGGTCAGGGTTTCGTCGATCAGACGGGCATGCCGCGGCGTGTGTTCGCGTACATAGGCCTTGCCGCTGCCAGGCAGCGCCGGGGTGACCCAGCCCAGGGCATTGTATTCGTGGTTGCCCATGATGCAGAACGCCTGGCCGGCTTCGACCATGTCGTGGACGATGTGCAGCGCCTCACGAATGCGTGGCCCGCGGTCGACGATATCGCCAAGGAACAGCACCTGACGTCGCGGGTGGCGCCACACGCCGGCCACGCGCTTGTATCCGAGGGCGTCGAGCAGGCGTTCAAGGGTCAGCGCACAGCCGTGCACGTCGCCGATGATGTCAAAACTTCGCGCCGGATCGAGCATCAGTCGTCACTGCTCCCCAGGCGGCTGCCCCAACCCAGCTTGGTGCGGCAGACCTCGTAGTAATTGTGGTCCAGCGGGTGGATCAGGCGCAGTTTCTGCGGCTTCTTGCTGACCGTGATGGTGTCGCCGGGGGCACAGGTGAAGTGGTTCTGGCCGTCACAGGACACCTGCGGGTAGATCTGCAGGTCCTTGGACACCACGATCTTCAGCTCGCTGTTGCCGTCGACCACGATCGGCCGGCCCGACAAGGTGTGCGGGTACATCGGCACGATGACGATGGCATCGAGCTTGGGGTGCATGATCGGGCCACCGGCCGACAGCGCATAGGCGGTGGAGCCGGTGGGGGTGGCGACGATCAGGCCGTCGGCTTTCTGGCTGCAGACGAACTGGCCGTCGATGTAGATCTCGAACTCGATCATGCGCGTGGACTTGCCCGGGTGCAGCACCACGTCGTTCAGTGCATCGCCCTGGCCGATGGCCTCGTGGTGGCGACGCACCTCGGCCTGCAGCAGAAAGCGGTTTTCCACCAGGTAGTGGCCATCGAGCACTTCGGCGACCTTCTGCTCCAGCTCGTCAGGGCGGATGTCGGTGAGAAAACCCAGGTTGCCACGGTTGATACCCAGCACCGGAATGTTGTGCCGGGCCAGGGCGCGGGCTGCGCCCAGCAGGCTGCCGTCGCCGCCGACCACGATGACCAGGTCGCAGACCTCGCCCAGCAGCTTGCGGGTGGACGTTTGCAAGCCATGGCCGGGCAGCACTTCGGCAATGGTGTCCTCGAGGATCACGTGCAGGTGGCGATCGAGGAGGAATTTTTTAAGTCGGCGAATGGTGTCGAGCACCTGCGAGCTGCCAAGGCGACCGATGATACCGATATTGCGAAATTGCTCCATGGGGCTCCTGCAAGGCTTTGCGGCGGGTGACGATGCGCCGATTATGGGCGAAACCACCGGGCAGCGGCAAACCGGCTATGCTCGCAGGATGACGCCATTCGCCCAGCTCCACGACCTGCCCCGACAATTGCAGCGCGCCACCGTGCGTGACCTGGCATGGACCCTGTTGTCACCGCCCCTGCTCAGCGACCCGCCCTGCCCCCAGCGACACCCGCTGGCGGGCAGCCAGTGGGCGCAGCAGCCGCAACGCCTTGAACAATGGTTGCGGGCCCTGGATGCCGATGACCGACCGTTGCGCGCGTGGCTGGCGCAATTGGGCAGCCGGCGCCTGGGGCATTACTACGAACGCCTGTGGCAGTTTGCCCTGGGCCAGGCGCCAGGCATCGAGCTGCTGGCCGCCAACCTGGCGATTCGCGATGGCGGGCGCACCCTGGGCGAGCTCGACGTGGTGCTGCGCGACCGCGACGGCGTGCACCACCTGGAACTGGCGATCAAGCTGTACCTGGGCCCGGAAGACGCCGGGCACGACCCGCATGCCTGGCTGGGGCCTGGTTGCCATGATCGGCTGGGGACCAAGCTTGCACACCTGGCAGGGCACCAGTTGCCCATGTCCAAGGGCGCGCAGAGCCGCGAGATGCTGGCCAAGCTGGGGATTGAGCAGGTACAGGCACATGTGTGGCTGGGCGGCTATCTTTTCTACCCGTGGCCGGGCCATGCCAAGCCACCCACCGGCGCCAACCCGCAGCATTTGCACGGGCGCTGGGTGCGACGGCAGGACTGGGTGCTGGCTGAAGGTGAACGGTGGCAGCCGCTGCAACGGCATGCCTGGCTGGCACCTGCGCGGTTCGAGGCAGGCGAATGCTGGCTGGCGGAGCAGTTTGCAGCCTGGTTGCATATGCTGGAGCAGCAGGCACCGGCGCAGTTGCTGGTGCGACTGGAGCAGGAGTCCGATGGCGCCTGGCAGGAGGTGGAGCGGGTGTTTCTTGTGGCTGATGACTGGCCGTATCTGCCCGGTAACTGATGTCACCTGTTCCGGCCCCTTCGCGGGCACGCCCGCGAAGGGGCCGGTGGCTGGCAACACAATTTTCACAGACCCAGCGCAAAGATTCGTTTCTGGTAACCATTACAATGGTTCCTGAGCGCCAGCAAGAGCGCCATTCCGACCTGATGACGAGGACCGATCATGGTTTCATCCAACCCCGCGACCCATTACGCGCGCCTGTCCATCGCCCTGCATTGGCTGATGCTGGTGTTGCTGGCCGCTGTCTATGCCCTTATCGAACTGCGTGGCCTGTTCCCCAAGGACAGCGTCGAACGCAACCTGATGAAGGACCTGCACTTCATGCTGGGGCTGAGCGTGTTCGTGCTGGTCTGGCTACGCCTGGCCATGCGCCTGAGCCGCCCGACTCCGCCCATCGTGCCAAAACCACCAGCCTGGCAGACCGGCCTGGCGCACCTGATGCACCTGGCGCTTTACCTGCTGATGATCGGCTTGCCGCTGGCCGGCTGGCTGATTCTCAGCGCCGCTGACAAACCGGTACCGTTCTTCGGGCTGGAGCTGCCACACCTGATCGGCCCGAACCCGGACCAGGCCAAGTTCATCAAAGGCTGGCACGAGCGTATTGGCAGCTGGGGCTACTGGCTGATTGGCCTGCATGCACTGGCCGGGCTTTATCACCACTATGTGCAGCGCGACAACACGCTGTTGCGCATGCTGCCCTACAAGTAACCGCGTCGGCCCTGCAGGCCACCCGTGTGCACGAAGATCAGGCGGCTGCCAGGCTTGAACAGCCCGGCAGCAACCTGATCTCGCAAGGCCAGCAGAGCCTTGCCGGTATAGAGGGCTTCGAGCGGCACGCCAGTGCGCCGCTCGCAGTCGGCGATGAAGGTCAGTAGCTCATCGTCGAATTTTCCGAAACCGCCACGGCAGGCGTCATACAGCTGGTAGCCGTGCGTGCCGGCCAGTGCTGCCACCGTCTCTGGCACCCCATGATCCCTGGGCACTGCCAACGCACCATGTACGGCATGTGCACCCGCCTCGGCCAGTACAAGGCCGGCCAAGGTAGTCCCCGTTCCAGCAGCCAGCCACCAGGCGTCATGGTCTGACCAGCCCAATCCCGCGATCTGCGCGCGCGCCTGCTGCATGATCAGTGCGCAGCCCTGCGCACCGGCCAGCCCGCCGCCCCCTTCGGGGATGCAGTGCCAGCCTGGATAGCGTGCTTGCCAGGGTTCCCAGAAACCGGGTTCGTTGCGTGCACGGTAGCCGCCGTAGCCTAGCCAATGCAGTTCCATGCCCAGCGCCTGCAGGTCACGCACGGTTGGTGTGTCCTGGGCATGGCCACGTAACAGGCCGACGGTGGCGAAGCCGAAACGCTTGCCGGCAGCGGCCAAGGCGTGCAGGTGGTTGGAATGGTTGCCGCCGAGGCTGATCAGGCCCGGGGCATTGCTGGCGCCAGCCTGTTGCAGGTGGTGGCGTAGTTTGAACCACTTGTTGCCGCTGATCAGCGGGTCGATCAGGTCCAGGCGCAGAATGGCGGCCTGGACCTGGGCTTGATTCAGCCAGGGCAAGTCCAGAAATTGCAGCGGGGCTTGGGGGAGGTCGAATACATGCATGGATCGCAGTTTACAGGGTAATCCCGCAAGCGCTTGTAATCGATGAACTCGCCCCGCCAGGGCATTACAGTGCCAGGGTGGACGCGCATCAGTGGTTCGACGCAGGCATCGACGGCCCGGTACAGACCGTCGTTGGAGCGGGTTCACCCGCGAAAGGGCCGGGCCTGCTGGCCAATCTCCACTCGCCGTTCACCGTTGCCACCGCCATCGAATTCGCGGGCATGCCCGCTCCCTCCGTTTACCGTGCAGGTATCGGGCTCACGCAGCCCCGACGCCCTCAGAGTTCGGCCGCCAAGCGCGAGCCTTGGTTGATCGCCCGTTTGGCATCCAGCTCGGCCGCCACATCCGCGCCGCCGATCAGGTGCACCGACTGCCCCGCCACCGCCAGCCCTTCCTGCAGCTCGCGCAGCGGATCTTGCCCGGCACAGATCACCACGTTATCCACTGCCAGCACCTGCGGCTCGCCGCCGTCCACACGAATGTGCAAGCCAGCATCGTCGATACTCAGGTACTCGACGCTGTTGAGCATCTGCACCCCTTTGTTTTTCAACCCGGTGCGGTGAATCCAGCCAGTCGTCTTGCCGAGCCCGTCACCCACCTTGGACTTCTTGCGCTGCAACAGGTACACCTGCCGCGCCGGAGCATGCGGCTCGGCCTTGATCCCGGCCACGCCACCTCGCGCCTGAAGCTGGGTATCGATGCCCCACTCTTTCCAGAATGCCCCTCGGTCCTGACTGGTGGCCACGCCCTGATGCACCAGGTACTCGGACACATCGAAGCCGATACCTCCCGCGCCAATCACTGCCACCGACTTGCCCACCGGCTTGCGCTCGAGCAGCACGTCCAGGTAGCTGAGCACCTTGGCATGCTCCACGCCCGCAATGGCCGGGGTACGCGGGGCGATGCCGGTAGCCAGGATGATTTCATCAAAGCCGCCATCCACCAGTGCCTGCACATCGACGCGGGTATTCAGCCGCAGGTCGACACCTGTGCTGTTGACCTTGTTGCGGAAGTAACGCAGCGTTTCAAAGAATTCTTCCTTGCCCGGCACCCGCTTGGCCACGTTGAACTGGCCACCGATTTCGCTGGCGGCGTCAAACAGGGTCACCGCGTGGCCCCGCTCAGCCGCCACGGTGGCCGCCGCCAGGCCAGCCGGGCCGGCGCCGACCACGGCAATGCGCTTCACCGCACGTACAGGCAGGTAGTTGAGTTCGGTCTCGTGGCAGGCCCGCGGGTTGACCAGGCAACTGGTCAGTTTGCCGCCGAAGGTGTGGTCCAGGCAGGCCTGGTTGCAGCCGATGCAGGTATTGATTTCATCCGCGCGACCGGCAGCGGCCTTGTTGACGAAGTCAGGGTCGGCGAGAAACGGTCGGGCCATCGAGACCATGTCGGCATCGCCCTCGGCCAGCACCGCCTCGGCCACTTCCGGGGTGTTGATGCGATTGGTGGTGATCAGCGGAATGCTCACCACGCCGCGCAACTTGGCGGTGACTTTGCTGAAGGCCGCACGCGGCACTTTGGTGGCGATGGTCGGAATGCGCGCCTCGTGCCAACCGATTCCGGTGTTGATCAAGGTAGCGCCGGCCTGCTCGATGGCCTTGGCCAGCAGCTCGATCTCGTCCCAGGTGCTGCCACCCTCGACCAGGTCGAGCATCGACAGGCGGAAGATGATGATGAAATTCGGGCCAACCGCGTCACGCACCCGGCTGACGATTTCCACTGCCAGGCGCATGCGGTTTTCATAACTGCCACCCCAGCGGTCGGTGCGATGGTTGGTGTGCGCGGCCAGGAACTGGTTGATGAAGTAACCTTCCGACCCCATGATCTCGACACCGTCGTAACCGGCACGCTGGGCCAGCACGGCACAATTGACGAAATCGGCAATTTGCTTCTCGATTCCCTCCTCGTCCAGCGCCTTGGGCTTGAACGGGTTGATCGGCGCCTGGATCGCGCTAGGAGCCACCTGTCGTGGGCTGTAGGCGTAGCGCCCGGCATGCAGGATCTGCAGGCAGATCTTGCCACCAGCGGCGTGCACCGCCTCGGTGACGATGCGGTGCTTGTCGGCCTCTTCCTCGGTGCTGAGCTTTGCCGCACCGGAATACACCCCGCCTTCATCATTGGGCGCAATGCCGCCAGTGACCATCAGGCCAACGCCACCGCGGGCGCGCTCGGCAAAGTATGCAGCCATGCGCTCGAAACCGCCGGGGCGCTCTTCGAGGCCGGTGTGCATCGAGCCCATCAGGGTGCGGTTGCGCAAGGTGGTAAAGCCCAGGTCCAGCGGGGCAAGCAGGTGCGGGTAGCGGTCGGCGGCCATGGAAATGTCCCCTGATGGCGTGATCACGGAATGCGGGCACCTCACTGGGTGGCGGGCCCCGTCGTTTGTCTGCCTGCGACATTAAACAGCCGTTTGAATTGCCTCAATGATCAAAACTGACAAGTTAATGATCGTGATGAACAGCAGAGGCAGCGACTGTCGGGAAGGCTCCAGAACTTCAGCGCTATAAGGTTCGCCTGGCTTGATCGCCAAACAGTCTCCCCGCGCATTTGCCAGACAACGCGGCTCTGCCAGACTCTTCAAGCACGTTTGATCATCCACCCATGGAACGTGGCGCCTACTCAGTGCGCCCGGAGGGTTCGCTCATGCTGACAAAAGGATGGGACACCATCAGCATCGTTCGCCAAGAGAGCGTGAACAGTGACCTGGCAGCCAGCTGGAACAGCCTCGACCACGAATTTTCCTATACCTCGGATGAAGGCTACGCCTGCCACGGGGTGTTCGACTGCTGGTCGGTCGTCAACGGTGGCGGCGGTCGCTTGCTGCGCCTGCGCATGCCTATACGCTCAGGCTTTTTCGAGGCCAGTGGCACCAGCCGCTCGCTGGCCAGCGCGGTTGCCATCATCGAGGTCACCCTGTCGCTGTTGCCACAAGGCGACGGCCAGATGCAGTTGAAGTCGGCCTTCCTGCGCAAGGCCGGAGCCACTCAACCCCTGCAGGACAACGAAGGTGGCTGGCTACGCGGCATCACCCTGCAAGACCCCGACGGCTCGCTAGGCCCTTTCGCCACCGTGGTGCTGGACTGTATCTGCAACTACCTGGTCGAGCATCCCCTACAGTTCACCCACACCTTCGCGACCATCAACTTCAGCAAAGCCACCGCCCCGGAATGGGCCAGACCACGCAAATGCACCTATGCCTACCTCGATTCGGGTTTCCTGGCGATCATGGCCGTATGTACCGAGCGCGACATCAGTGAGCTGCCACTGGATATCGATGTGTCAGGCATCAGCCAGGGTGGGCAGTCGAGCTACGTGCTGTCTCCACGCCTGGTACTGGAGCACCTGGTACTGCCCGGGCTGCTTCAGCTTTACCAGGGCGCCACGACGCAGGACTACCGCGTCGACAATACGCAAATGGTCAACATACCGACCTTGCGCATGAAGGCCATCAAATCAGGGGCGATCTGGTACACCCCCGTTGTCTTCGCCGGCTGCAACCCTGCACGAATGCTCGGTGACTTCATCACCGTCGACTATCAGGGCGACTGCGACCTGCACGCAGGCATCGACATGAAGTGGAACGGCTGGCTGAGGATGAAGCTGGTGCTCGATGGCAACACCATCACCTTCGTCAAGCAGTCGTCCGACTTCAGAAAGGAAGTGCATATTCCCTGGTACCTGGCCTGGCTCTCGCCCATCGTCAGCCTGATCACCCACATCGTCACTGCTGTGATCTCCGACGACCTGATCAATGCCATCGCCGCGCGTGGCGGTTCGGTCAAGGCCGACACCATCGATTGCGTGTCCTGGAGCAACGACACGCATACCGCTTCGTCGAGCTACCTCGCCGAGGCCCTTGTCATCAACTACGTGTGACCCCACCACCACAAGGAGCCGTATCATGAGCAATGAAAGCAAGGTCATGCTGGCCGGGTTTGCCCAGCCCATCTCGCTGCGCCTCGATCACCTCAATGAAACCGCGCGCCAGACCCTGCGCGAATCGCCGCTGTACCGCAACGCGGCGCTTGTACACAGTTCCGAAGACACCTTGCGCTCCGCGCAGTTACTGACCAATGCCGGAACGCTGGCCAGTACGGTCACGACCAATGGCTGGGATACCGTGAGCATCTGCCGGGTCTCTGCGCTCAACCAGCGCATCGCCCTGGAAAAAACCTACCCTGCCAACATCGACGCCGGGGTCGACAGCTTCTCGCTCAAGGCCGACTTCGACGCCTGGTCGATTACCACCGGCGGCGACGGACGCAATGTCAAGGTACGCATCCCCTTCGGCTCAGGCACATACAAAGGCCTGAATGGCAAAACCTACCAGGTCCAGGGGATGTCCGCGGATGTCTATGTCAAGCTCAGTTACTTCCCGGCGCCCAATCCAGTATCAGCTTCAGACGGCACGTACGAACTGCAAGTCAACACCCAGGCGACGGACCCGGATGACCCGATCGCTGCGGTGATTGCCCTGAGGGACCCGAACAACGTCTTGAGCGGCATTGACCAGAGCGTGATGCGCGGCGTACTCGAAGACTGGCTGAACCAGCCCGAGAACCTGAAGAAGTTCGACACCCTGTTCAGTACCGTACTGATCAACAACATGGGCAAGGAAAGCGAGGAATTCAAATGGCTGCGGGCCACCTCCATGAGCTATGCCTATACCGACAAGAACAGTGAGGAAAGCAGCATCTTCGGGGTGCTGGCCATGACCAACGAGCGTGACTCCACCGGGTTGCCGAACCAGTTGCCTGCCGTGATGCTGGCGGCGGACAATAATGCCAACTTCCTCATCAGCCGGGAGATCTTCGTCAAGTACCAACTGCTGGCGGCATTGCCGTTCATCTTCGAAGGCACCACCGAAGCCAACTTCACCCTGGATGCAGCGGGCACATCCATCACTGCCAACGACCTGAAGCTCGACAGCGTCAAGTTTGGTGCCATCACCTATCATCCCGTGGCTGAAAAGTTCGATATCAACTTCGACGAGTCCTATATCCGTACCGAATGCAAGGTACGCACCGACATCTCACCCGGTATCGTGGCCTATACCCGCATCGTCACCAAGCAGACGCTACAACTGGGCGTCAACGACAAGGGCGAACAGGTGATGGTATATGCCATGGTCGGAGACCCGGATGTCCAAAACACGACAGACATCGCCACCTGGGTGGTCGTCACCGAAGCCATCCTAGGCGCGATTGCCGCCGTGGCCACCGCGGTGGCTGGTGGTGTGGGCGGCAAGGTGATGGCATTGATCGTCGGCATCATCGCAGCGTTGGTGGTGGCCATTGTCAGCATCGTCATCCACGTGATCATCGAACGCGTGGTGGCGGGTGGGGTAACCAACAACATTCCGTCCATAGCGCCCATGGTCAAAGTGGCGGCGAACCAGGTCAAATGGCCATTCAGTGAACCCGATGCCTTTGTCCTGACCGACATCACCTACTCGGGGGCACTGATATTCGGTGGCTCGCTCAAGTTGCTCGAGAAGTTCTGTATCCAGGACAAACGCCTCGCCCTGGCGACGCTGGCCGCCTGACCTTGCCAACACAACCCCGGGCCCCGACGCCCGGGGTTCGTTGCACGCCCATCGCCATTCCTTTGGTATGATCAAAAGTCGATTGTGCATGGATCAATGCAGTGCGCTGCTCAGACCGATCAAAAGGCTCGAGATTGCGGCTTCATCGCTCCGCCTGGCCACTCCACTTTTAGCGAATACCCACGCTTGATGCGAAAACTCCTGGCAAGCGCCCTGGCGCTGGTGATGATCGCCGCCGTCTGCGGCTACGGTTTCTGGACCCAACAGCGCCCGGAAGGCCACTACCTGTCCGACCTGCGCATCGAACTGGCGCTTAACCATGGCGTGCCGGGCGAGCACGGCAACCTGCTTGGTATCGAGCCGCTGCTGTACCCGGGCGACTATCAGAACCTGCAACGCCTGCACCGCAAGCTCGCCGCTTATCTGGAGCAAGCCCGTGCCCAGGGGCTGGTGGGCCCGCGCACCGTGGTGGTGCTGCCGGAACATATCGGTACCTGGCTGTGGGCGCGTGGCGAGAAGAACGAGCTGTACCAGGTCAGCCACAGCCGCGAGGCCCTGCAATGGCTGGAGCTGAGCAACCCGCTTCGCTATGGCCTCGCGGTTCTTGGCGCTGACGGCGACGACTGGCGTGCCGATGCGCACTTGCGCATGAAGGCCGAGCAGATGGCCATGGACTACCAGCAACTGTTCGGCAGCCTGGCCAAGGAATTTGGCGTCACCCTGGTGGCCGGCTCGATCGTGCTGCCCGAACCCTTTGTGAAACAGGGCGTGCTGCATGCCGGCCGTGGTCCACTGTTCAACAGCAGCGTGGTGTTTGCAGGCGATGGCTCGCTGTTGGGCCAGCCGCAGCGCCAGCAATTTCCCGACAGTGAAATGCGCCGCTACGTCCACGAAGGCCGCCAGCACCCGCTTCAGGTGGTGCAGACGCCGGCCGGTCGCTTGGGGGTACTGGTAGGCAGCGACAGCTGGTACCCGGACAACCACCGACAACTGACTGAACAAGCCGTACAACTGGTCGCCAACCCGGCGTTTCTCAGTGGCAAGGGCAGCTGGCAAGCACCCTGGCGGGGAAATCGCCACCAGGATGCCAGCGCCGGGCTGGCCTTGCAGCGCGGCGAAGTCAGTGCACAGACGGCCTGGCAATGCCTGACCGAAGTGGCCGGAACCGGCATCAGTAGCATGAGCGTGTTCATGCGCGGACAGTTCTGGGAACAGGGCAGCAGTGGCCAGGGCTTTGCCCGCCAGTCGGGAGCGCTGCTCGCCGGCACCCCAAGCCCAGGCGCCCGTCTGCTGAATGTGTGGCTGTAAGCCCATGGCCCGCCCCCGTGTGCGCCTGGGCGAACTGTCGGTTGGTTTTGTCCAGCCTTTGAGCGAAGCCCTGCGCGAGCTGGGCCACGACCCTGAACCATTGCTGCGCCGCTACGGCCTGGACGCTACACGCCTGAGCGAGGCCGGCGCACGCCTGTCCATCCCCCGCTACATGCACCTGGGCCACGCCGCCATTGAAATGAGCGGTGAGGCCGCTTTAGGCCTGCGTATGGGGCGCCTGAGCCGACTGGCGCATACAGGTCTGGCCGGGGTCACTGCGGCCCAGGCCCCCAACCTGGGTGAAGCCGCGCGCACCCTGCTGCGTTTCGAGCCGCTTTACGCGGCCAACTACCGCGGCCATTCCAGCTTTCAGGAAGATGACCAGGGCGCCTGGCTGCGTTTCTACTCCATCAGCCCCTACAACGACTACAACCGCTTCGTGGTCGACTCACTGCTGGCCGGTTGGCTGGCCCAGTTAACCGACCTTGCCGGCACCCCGGTGCAAGCCGAACGCCTGGACATCGAGTTTGCCGCGCCCTCCTATGCTGCGCGCTATCAACCGCTCTGCAGCACACCTGTGCAGTTCGCCGCCGACGGCAATCAGCTGCGCCTGAGCCGCGCCACCTTGCAACTGGCCAACCCCGGGCATTGCCCGAGTACCTGGCAGCACCTGTTGCAGCTGTGCGAAGCAGAGTTGCTGCAGCGCACGCGGGTGCGCAGCCTGGGTGAGCGCATTACTCACCTGCTGGGCCCGCTGCTCAATGGCGGCCGTGAACCGGATCTGGAAGAAGTGGCGCAGCAACTGCAACTGCCAAGCTGGACCTTGCGCCGCAAGCTCGCCGAGGAAGGCACGCGTTTTCGCGACCTGCTCAACGAAACCCGGCGCGACCTGGCCGAGACCTACATCCGTGACACGGCGCTGGCCTTTGGCGAGATTGCCTATCTGTTGGGGTTTGCTTCGGCCGAGGCCTTCCAGCGCGCATTCAAACGCTGGACGGGCCTCACGCCGGGGGAGTTCCGCCGTAGCCAGCGGCAGCCGGGCTAGAGTTCGGTGGCGTCGTCGGCCGGTTCCGGGGTGTCCAGTTCGTAAGCCTGGGTTTCGAGTAGTTCTTCCTGGTATTCGTCCATTGCCCTGCGTCCTCTTTGCTCATTTTGCCTTTGTAGGTATCACCTTCAGCCTAAGCAGGTGGGATGAAGGGATGATGACAAGCTTATGAGAGGTAAACGTAGCAGGTGTTCAGGAAGTTATCGCGGGGCGTCTGTAACAGGGGATGTTTACAGCCTGAACCGGCCCCTTTCGCGGGCTGACGGCGAAAGGGCCGGTTCAGGCGACCAATCAAAGGGAGGGGGCAGAAGGCTCGGCCGGCTGGGCATCCTGCTGTACCTGAATGGGTGCAGCTTCCACCGGCGGGGCCACCGGCTGCGAACCCTGGCTGTCATCCACCACCGGCGCCGCTGCCGCCTCGCTGGCCGGGGCTACGCCCGCGGGTGCAGGTGCCGCTTCAATCAGCGGTGCTGCTGCCGGAGCCGGCGCCACCGGGTTCGCCGCAGCCTGCTCCGGCAGCCCCAGGTCCACCGCCGGCTTTTCCACCTTGGGCGCCTCGACCTTGGCCTTTTCGACCTTCTTCGGCTTGGGCAGGTAGCTCTCCACCAAGGCGAAATAGCGGTCATAGAACTGCGCCGCAGTCACCGTCTCACTGGCTACTTTGACCATCGAATCGTCACTGGAGCCGATCGGCATCGACACCGAACCCAGCACCCCCACGCCCAGGCTGGCGGAGGTGTTGGACTTTTTCAGCGCATAGCGGTCCTGCAGGGCGTTGGCGAACATGGTTGAGTGCTGATCGTCGCTCACGTCCGGTGCACAGGTGACATTGAAGCTGATCTGCAGGTGGTTCTCGCTGTTTTGCTGAAAGCTCTTGTTACCCACCACCTGGTTGGCGCCGCTGCTGGTGATGATGTACCCCTGGCTGAGCAAAGCACGCCGGGCGGCCTCACAAGAGCCGGCATCGCTCACCGGAAAACTGCGTGAGAAGGTGCCCGAGTCATCGAAGTTCTCGTGCTCGTAGACGGCCGCTTTTTTCGAGGAACAACCGGTCACGCCCGCCAGCACCAGGGCCAGCCCGAGCGCACCAAAGACGGAAGATCTGGTCATTGCGAATTCCGGGTATATGGAAAGTGCCTATTGTGCAACACAGCAGGCAGGCACAGGAACCGCTGGTCGGTGAAGAATCTGTCAGGTTGGTGTAAATCCGGGTAAAGGCAGGCATTTGCCCGGCGCACCAACGAAAAAAGCGACCCGAAGGTCGCTTTAACGTTGCTTCAAGGCGTTCATGGGGCCTTGAAACGAAGATGGCGCAGCGGACGGGACTCGAACCCGCGACCCCCGGCGTGACAGGCCGGTATTCTAACCGACTGAACTACCGCTGCGTATCATTCAGGCTTGCGCCCGATTGAAACCTGGGTCTACCCTTCCGACGCAATGGCCTCAGGGCAGGCACAAAAAAAGCGATAACGTGATCGCTTCTTTTGTGTTTGCTTCAAGGCGTTCTAGGGACCTTGAAACGAAGATGGCGCAGCGGACGGGACTCGAACCCGCGACCCCCGGCGTGACAGGCCGGTATTCTAACCGACTGAACTACCGCTGCGTATCGTTCAGGCTTGCGCCCGATTGAAACTGGGATCAGCCCAAGGCGTTCGCCTTGTGGCTTCAGACCGGTGCCAGGCACCCATCTGTTACTGAAAAATGGCGCAGCGGACGGGACTCGAACCCGCGACCCCCGGCGTGACAGGCCGGTATTCTAACCGACTGAACTACCGCTGCGCAGTGCGTTCCTCTCTGGCTATCGGCTTCTTGCGAATCCGATGCTCCAGGAACATCTCAGGAAGTGGTGGGTGATGACGGGATCGAACCGCCGACCCTCTGCTTGTAAGGCAGATGCTCTCCCGGCTGAGCTAATCACCCTCGCGATGTCACTTGTTGCGTTTGCTTCGCTGAGGCCGCGAAATTTACGCAGGTGGCGAAGCTAAGTCAATAGCCCCATTGAATTTTTTTCAAAAAGGCAACGTGATGTGATTGCCTGTGCCGGCCTCTTCGCGGGTAAACCCGCTCCTACAGTCGGAATTAACCGTCGTAGGAGCGGGTTTACGCGCGAAGAGGCCGGCGCAGTTTAAACAAGGTGCTCAGGTATAGATCATCTTGCGGGTCATGCCACCATCGACCACAAACTCCTGGCCGGTGACAAATGCCGCCTGGCGTGACAGCAACCAGGCAACCATGGCCGCTACATCTTCCACAGTCCCTACCCTGCCCGCTGGGTGCTGGGCATGCTCAGCTTCGCTCAACGGCTCGGCACGGCGCTGCGACGGATCACGGGCATCGATCCAACCCGGGCTCACCGCATTGACACGAATCTCCGGGCCCAGGCTCATCGCCAGGGCATGGGTCAAAGCCACCAGCCCGCCCTTGCTTGCCGCATAAGCCTCGGTGTCCGGTTCGGACTGCCGAGCACGGGTCGAGGTCAGGTTGACGATCGCCCCGTTGTGCGCACGCAGATACGGCGCACAATGCTTGGCCAGCAGCATGGGCCCGCTGAGGTTGACCGCCAGCACACGGTTCCATTGCGCCAGGCTCAGGCTTTCCAGCGTCTGGTTGTGCGGGTTGGCAATGGCCGCATTGCACACCAGCGCGTCCAGCCGGCCGAACTGCCCGAGCACTTCGGACACTCCGGCACTGACCTGGGCCTCGTCGGCAACGTCCATGGTGATGAACCAGGCGTTGTCGCCCAGCGCCTTGGCCACTTTGGTGCCACGCTGGCGGTCCAGATCACTCAGCACCACCTGCCAGCCTTCGCAGATCAGCCATGCGGCAATGCCCAGACCGATGCCGCGGGCGGCACCTGTGACCAAGGCTACCCGGCCATTGTGGCCCGGGGTACTGCCGCTGATTTCGATCACAATGCTGCCAGCCCGCGCGCCAGGTCAGCCTGCAGGTCGGCCACGTCTTCCAGGCCCACGGCAACGCGGATCAGGCTATCGCGGATACCCGCCGCTTCACGCTCCTGCGGCGACAGACGACCGTGTGAGGTGGTAGCCGGATGAGCGATGGTGGTTTTGCTGTCACCCAGGTTGGTCGTGATGGAAATCACTCGGGTAGCGTCGATGAAACGCCACGCGCCCTCTTTGCCACCCTTGACCTCAAAGCTGACCACTGCACCAAAACCGCTCATCTGGCGCTTGGCCAGTTCGTGCTGCGGGTGGCTGGGCAGGCCGGCGTAATGCACCTTCTCCACGCCGTCCTGCTGCTCCAGCCATTCGGCCAGGGCCTGAGCGCTTTCGCAGTGTGCACGCATACGCAGGCGCAGCGTTTCCAGGCCCTTGGTGAAGATCCAGGCGTTGAACGGGCTGAGGGTTGGACCTGCGGTACGCAGGAAACCGACCACTTCTTTCATTTGCTCGGTACGGCCGGCAACCACACCGCCCATGCAGCGGCCCTGGCCGTCGATGAACTTGGTGGCCGAGTGGAACACAATGTCGGCACCCAGCTTCAGCGGCTGCTGCAACGCCGGGGTACTGAAACAGTTGTCCACCACCAGCATGGCACCATGGGCATGGGCGATTTCGCTGAGCGCAGTGATATCGACCAACTCGGCCAGCGGGTTGGATGGCGACTCGACGATCAGCAGTTTGGTGTTGGCCTTGATGGCCTTTTCCCAGCCGGAAAGGTCGACCAGGGGCACGTAGTCCACTTGTACACCAAAGCGCTTGAAGTACTTCTCGAACAGGCTGATGGTGGAGCCGAATACGCTCTGCGACACCAGCACATGGTCACCGGCGCTGCACAGCGACATGACCACGGCCAGGATTGCCGCCATACCGGTGGACGTACCCACGGCCTGTTCGGCACCCTCCATGGCCGCCAGGCGCTCCTCGAAGGCACGCACCGACGGGTTGGTGTAACGCGAGTAGACGTTGCCCGGCGTTTCACCGGCAAAGCGCGCAGCAGCATCGGCTGCCGTGCGGAATACATAGCTGGAGGTCAGGAACAGCGCTTCGCTGTGCTCGCCTTCCGGGGTACGGTTTTGACCAGCGCGCACTGCCAGGGTGTCGAAACCGACACCCTCGAGGTCACTGTCCAGTCGCCCGGCATCCCATTGATCCGTCATGCCGTCGCTCCCAAAATCAGTTGTTGTAAAGGTCGATGATCGCGCTGACGGCCTGGTTCTTGACCTTGGCCAGGTCATTACGGGCCTGCTCGATGCGGTCGAGGTAGGCTTCGTCGATATCGCCAGTGACGTACTCACCGTTGAACACCGCGCAATCGAACTGCTCGATCTTGATCTTGCCGCCACCGACCGAGTCGATCAGGTCTGGCAGGTCCTGATAGACCAGCCAATCGGCGCCGATCAACTCACCCACCTGTTCGGTGGTGCGGTTGTGGGCGATCAGTTCGTGAACACTCGGCATGTCGATGCCGTAGACGTTGGGGTAGCGTACAGCAGGGGCCGCGGAGCAGAAGTAGACATTCTTGGCGCCGGCTTCGCGGGCCATCTGGATGATCTGCTTGCAGGTGGTGCCGCGCACGATCGAGTCGTCCACCAGCATCACATTCTTGCCGCGGAACTCCAGCTCGATGGCGTTGAGCTTCTGACGCACCGACTTCTTGCGCGCGGCCTGGCCGGGCATGATGAAGGTACGGCCGATGTAACGGTTCTTGACGAAACCTTCGCGGAACTTGACGCCCAGCCGGTTGGCCAGCTCCAGCGCGGCAGTGCGACTGGTATCCGGGATCGGGATGACCACGTCGATATCATGATCGGGGCGCTCGCGCATGATCTTGTCGGCCAGCTTTTCACCCATGCGCAGACGCGCCTTGTAAACCGAGACCCCATCGATGATCGAGTCCGGGCGAGCCAGGTAGACGTGCTCGAAGATGCACGGCTGCAACGTTGGCGATTCGGCGCACTGCTTGGTGAACAACTGGCCTTCTTCGGTGATGTACACCGCTTCGCCCGGCGCCAGATCGCGGATAAGGGTGAAGCCGAGCACGTCGAGGGCGACGCTTTCCGAGGCGATCATGTATTCCACGCCTTCGTCGGTGTGACGCTGGCCGAACACCACCGGGCGAATGCCATGGGGGTCGCGGAAGCCGACGATGCCGTAGCCGGTGATCATGGCCACCACGGCGTATCCGCCAACGCAGCGGCTATGCACATGGGAGACCGCGGCGAACACGTCTTCTTCGGTCGGCTGCAGCTTGCCGCGCACCGCCAGCTCATGGGCGAACACGTTCAGCAGCACTTCCGAGTCGGAGTTGGTGTTGACGTGGCGCAGGTCGGACTCGTAGATCTCCTTGGCCAACTGCTCGACGTTGGTCAGGTTGCCGTTGTGAGCCAGGGTGATGCCGTAAGGCGAGTTGACGTAGAACGGCTGGGCCTCGGCCGAGGTCGAGCTGCCCGCAGTCGGGTAGCGCACGTGGCCGATGCCGATGTTGCCTACCAAGCGCTGCATGTGGCGCTGCTGGAACACGTCGCGCACCAGGCCATTATCCTTGCGCAGGAACAACCGGCCGTCATGGCTGGTCACGATACCGGCAGCGTCCTGGCCGCGGTGCTGGAGGACCGTAAGCGCGTCATACAGCGCCTGATTGACGTTCGACTTACCGACGATACCGACGATGCCACACATGCGACGCAACCCCTACTTTGATGAAACTTGATTGAATAGCGCTCAGGGCTTGGACGGCCCGAGCAACTGTTCCTTGAACGGAAGATCAGCCGGAGTGCTGATCAGGCCACTGGGCGTCCATTGGTCGGAAAAACCCAGAATCAGGTTTTTCGACCAGTCGGCGACCAAGAGAAACTGTGGTATCAGGCGTGATTCCTGCCACCAGGTGTCTTGTTGAACCGGCCCCAGGCTGATCAGACCTATGGCTACCACTACCAGCAAGGCCCCGCGCGCGGCACCGAAGGCCATGCCCAGGAAACGATCGGTGCCGGACAGCCCGGTCACGCGGATCAGCTCACCGACAAGGAAGTTGACCATGGCCCCCACCAGCAAGGTGGCGACGAAAAGAATGGCGCAGCCAGCGATGACGCGCATCGATGGCGTCTGGATATAACTCTCAAGATACACCGAGAGCGAACCGCCGAACATCCAGGCAACCGCACCGGCAATGATCCAGATGAGCAAGGACAAGGCCTCCTTGACGAAGCCGCGCTTGAGACT
Organism: Pseudomonas sp. yb_5; assembly: GCF_043103865.1. NCBI lineage: Bacteria > Pseudomonadati > Pseudomonadota > Gammaproteobacteria > Pseudomonadales > Pseudomonadaceae > Pseudomonas > Pseudomonas sp. yb_5. The sequence continues at coordinate 9,038 of NZ_JBICKE010000121.1, read as the reverse complement.
GATCAATGTGGAGACGGCGATGATCGCGATGATCGCCCAATCAACCAAGGTAAATGCCACGGTGTTGCCTGCAGACGTTTGAGGCGGCGCATTTTACCAGAGCGGCGGGCCGGGAGTAAGCGGAATGTCAGCTGGATTGGTGTTGGGCCATTGGCGGGTGAACCCACTGCCAGGTTCTGGGTGAGCCTTGCAGCGGCGCGGTGCCTGTAGGCGCGGGTTCACCCGCGAATGGGCGGCACAGCCGCCCCGGGGAATCAGCTGCGCTCAGGCTGGAAACGCACCACAAAACCCTTGAGGCTGTTCTTGCGGTTGACCGCGTCACGCACGCGCTCGGCCTCGGCGCGCTCGATCAACGGCCCCACGTACACGCGGTTCATGCCCCCCGCCGTGCGGATATAGGCGTTGTAACCCTGGCTACGCAGCGTTTGCTGCAGCTTTTCGGCACCGGCACGGTTGGACAGACTGGCCAGCTGGATCGACCAACTGACTGGCAGGCCATTGGCATCGATCTTCGATGGCGCGGCAGGCGCGGGTGTTGCAGCGGCCTTGGCCTCCACCTTGGGCGCGGGGGCCTGCGGCTTGGGCGGCTGAACCTGCGCCTGGGTCTGTGGCGACGGTGTGATTGGCTGGCGGGGTGTACTCGCCGGGGCAGTCGACTCGTCGATCACCACGGGCGCCTGCTGCGGCACCTCCGGAATAACCTGCGGCTCCGGCACGGCAACCGGCTCCACCTTCACTTCCGGCAGGCTGGGCATGGCCGGTGCCTGCGGGGCTTCGACGTGCACCTGGCGCATCTCGTCCTCGCGGGTGAACAGCATCGGCAGGAAGATAACCGCCAGCGCCACCAGCACCAGCGCACCCACCATGCGCTGTTTCATCCCTTTATCCAGCACAGCCATCTATTCCACCCTCCTGGGCGTGCCGCTCCAGCCATTCCAGCGCCTGGGCGACACAGAAAAACGAACCGAACAGCAGGATCTGATCATCCGCCGTCGCCTGCGCACATTGCCCCTCAAGGGCGGCGTCGACGCTGGCATAAGACTTCACCGCGGCACCGAGGTTCGCCAAGGACGTGACCAGCTCCGCGGCCGGGCGACTGCGCGGAGTATCCAGCGGCGCCACTGCCCAGTCGTCGATGTGGCCCTGCAGCGGCGCGATAACGCCATCCAGATCCTTGTCGGCGAGCAGGCCAAATACCGCGAGACGGCGCCCCTTCAGCGGCCGGGCCGCCAGGCGCCTGGCCAGGTACTGCGCCGCATGCGGGTTGTGCCCGACATCCAGCAGCAACGCTACCGCTTTGCCCTGCCAGTTCAAATTACGAAGGTCGAGACGCCCAGTGATACGGGTATCCAGCAGCGCCTGGCGAACTTGCTCCGCGTCCCACGGCAGCCCCATCAGCAGGTAAGCCTGCAGGGCCAGCGTGGCGTTTTCCATGGGCAGGTCAAGCAAAGGCAGGTCATGCAGCTCTACCTGCGTGCCATCGGCCGCAGTACCACGCCAGCTCCAGCAGCCATCGGCGCTGGCCAGATCGAATTCCCGCCCGCGCAGGAACAGTGGCGCGGCCAGTTCGGCGGCCTTGTCCAGCAACGGCTTGGGCGGGTCCAGGTCACCGCACAGGGCCGGCTTGCCCGGGCGGAAGATGCCAGCCTTCTCGAAGGCTACCAGCTCGCGGGTATCACCCAGGTAATCAACATGGTCGACACCAATGCTGGTCACCAGGGCGAAGTCGGCATCCACTACGTTCACGGTATCCAGGCGACCACCAAGGCCCACCTCGAGCACCACGGCATCCAGCTGCGACTGATAGAACAACCAGAACGCGGCCAACGTACCCATCTCGAAGTAGGTCAGGGAAATATCGCCCCGTGCCGCCTCGACGGCGGCGAAGGCTTCGCACAGGCGCTCATCGCTGGCCTCCTGGCCATCGATCATCACCCGTTCGTTGTAACGTAACAGGTGCGGCGAACTGTACACACCGACCTTGAGCCCCTGGGCACGCAGCAACGAAGCCACGAAGGCGCAGGTCGACCCCTTGCCATTGGTGCCGGTCACCGTCACCACGCGCGGCGCCAGCTTGCCCAGCGCCAGGCGGGCAAGCACCTTCTGCGACCGCTCCAGACCCATGTCGATGGCCGAGGGGTGCAACTGCTCGAGGTAGGCGAGCCATTCGCCCAGGGATCGTTGTTTCATCACGCGACGGCAGCCGCCTCACGCGCTTCTTCCGGGGTTTGCTGGCCGGTCATCTGCGCCAGCAGGCGGGCCAGACGCGGGCGCAGTTCGCCACGGGAGATGATCAGGTCGATAGCTCCGTGCTCCAGCAGGAACTCGCTGCGCTGGAAGCCTTCAGGCAGCTTCTCGCGTACGGTCTGCTCGATCACGCGCGGGCCGGCGAAGCCGATCAGGGCCTTCGGTTCACCGACGATGACGTCGCCGAGCATCGCCAGGCTGGCGGAAACACCACCATACACAGGGTCGGTCAGGACCGAGATGAACGGGATGCCTTCTTCGCGCAGACGCGCCAGCACGGCCGAGGTCTTGGCCATCTGCATCAGCGAGATCAGCGCTTCCTGCATGCGCGCACCGCCCGAAGCGGAGAAGCAAACCATTGGGCAGCGGTTTTCCAGGGCATAGTTGGCCGCGCGTACGAAGCGCTCGCCGACGATGGCACCCATGGAGCCGCCCATGAACGAGAACTCGAAGGCGCTAACCACGATCGGCATGCCCATCAGGGTGCCGCTCATGGAGATCAGCGCGTCCTTTTCGCCGGTCTGCTTCTGCGCAGCGGTCAGGCGGTCCTTGTATTTCTTGCCATCACGGAACTTCAGGCGGTCGACCGGCTCCAGGTCAGCGCCCAGTTCGGCCCGGCCTTCAGCGTCAAGGAAAATGTCGATGCGCGCACGTGCGCCGATACGCATGTGGTGATTGCACTTGGTGCAGACATCCAGGGACTTTTCCAGCTCCGGACGATACAGCACGGCCTCGCAGGACGGGCACTTGTGCCACAGGCCCTCGGGCACCGAGCTCTTCTTCACCTCGGAACGCATGATCGAAGGGATCAGTTTGTCGACTAACCAGTTGCTCATGCTTTCTTTCTCCAGTATTGGCAGGCGGGGGGACAGCGTCACCGTCCCTGCCCTGCCCTTGAGCTCAAAATCTTTTATGAAACGATGGTGGACCGGCCGCCGGGGCTTCCAGCGCGCCACTCCACCGCTAATGTATTTTCTTGCCGCCACAGCTACTGGCGGCGGCCCAGCAGGGCTGCGAAAGCTATGGACGATGGCGCGCAGCCAGCCGTCACATCTGCCATCAAGCCTGTTTCACCGCCTTCATGAAGGCCTCGATCTTTGCCGCATCCTTGATGCCCTTGGCCTGCTCGACGCCACCGCTGACATCCACCGCGTAAGGCTTTACCTGGGCAATGGCCTGACCAACGTTATCGGCCGACAGCCCGCCCGCGAGGATGATCGGCTTGCCAAGCCGCGCCGGCACCAATGACCAGTCGAACGCCTCGCCGGTTCCCCCGGGCACGCCCGGCACATAGGTGTCCAGCAAAATGCCACGGGCACCCGCATAAAGCTGGCAGGCCGCCTCCAGGTCGTCGCCAGGGCGCACACGCAGGGCCTTGATCCAGGGGCGGTGGTAGCCTTCACAGTCCTGCGGGGTTTCATCGCCGTGAAACTGTAGCAGGTCCAGCGGAACCACTTCGAGGATCTCGTTCAGCTCGCAGCGCGAGGCATTGACGAACAACCCGACCGTGGTCACGAATGGCGGCAACTCGGCAATGATCGCCCGCGCCTGGCGCACGTCCACTGCCCGCGGGCTCTTGGCATAGAAGACGAAGCCAATGGCATCGGCACCCGCTTCGGCAGCGGCCAGTGCGTCTTCGATGCGGGTAATCCCGCAGATCTTGCTGCGAACATTGCTCATGGAACACGAACCCTGATTGTTGCGGCGAAAGGGCGGATGTTAGCAAATGGCTTTTCGCCCGTCAGTCTGCCAACGCCTCGTAACCACTCAAAAAGTGTGGGCCGATGTAACGCTTGGGCAACGCAAACGCTTCGGGGTACTCCACCTGCACCAGGTAAAGCCCGTATGGGTGGGCCGTTACCCCACCTTCACGGCGGTTGCGCCCTTCCAGCACCTCGCGGGCCCAGGTAACCGGACGCTCGCCGGCGCCGATGGCCATCAACACACCGGCAATGTTACGCACCATATGGTGCAGGAAGGCGGTGGCACGCACGTCCAGCACGATCATCTGGCCATGGCGGGTAACACGCAGGTGGTAGATATGCTTGATGGGTGATTTGGCCTGACACTGGCTGGCGCGGAAGGCGCTGAAGTCGTGGGTGCCGAGCAGGAACTGCGCGGCCTCGGCCATGCGATCGACGTCGAGCGGACGGTGGTTCCAGGTCACCTCCTCGGCCAGGTGCGCCGGGCGAATCGGGTCGTTGTAGATCACGTAGCGGTAGCGCCGGGCGCAGGCCTTGAAGCGGGCATGAAAATCGGCCGGCATTGGCCGCGACCAGACCACACTGATGTCGTGCGGCAGGTTGAAGTTGGTGCCCATGGTCCAGGCGCGCTCCTCACGCACGGCACGGGTATCGAAGTGCACGACCTGCCCGCAGCCGTGAACGCCGGCGTCGGTACGCCCGGCGCAAATCACCGAAATCGGCTCGTTGGCGACCTTGGACAGCGCTTGCTCCAGGGCTTGCTGGACACTCGGCACGCCGCTGGCCTGGCGCTGCCAGCCGCGGTAGCGCGCGCCTTTGTATTCCACGCCCAGGGCGATGCGGGAGAAGCCTTCGGCCGCGGATTCGGCGGTAGCGGTGTCGATGATGTCCAAGAGCATGAAACCTGTGGGGTGTACGGAATGGCGAGATTATAACGACAACGGCAGCCTCGTAGGGCTGCCGGTGGATGCGCACTGCATTTGCGGGCCTAATCGCGGGTGCCCCGCCGCCCCCACAGGTCACTCACAAGGTCGAAATGTGTGAGGATCCTGTGGGAGCGGGCAAGCCCGCGAAGAGGCCTGCCCTACTTGCATCAGACCAGACGAGAGAGCAGGTCCTCGGCTTCCTGACGCTGGCTATCGTCGCCATCCTTGACCACTTCATCGAGGATGTCGCGCGCGCCCTGACTGTCACCCATGTCGATATAGGCACGGGCCAGGTCGAGCTTGGTGGCGACTTCATCACTGCCGGAGAAGAAGTCGAAGTCCAAGTCGTCCAAGGGCTCGGGCTCGGGCTGCGCAACCGCGTCTTCGCTGGTGAAGTGCGGCTCCAACGAAGGCGTTTCGAGGCTCTGCGACAACTTGTCCAGCTCGGCGTTGACGTCATTGAGCTCCGAGGCAAAGCTCTTGGCGGCCGGCGAATCGTCTTCCAGCGACAGGGACAAGTCGAAGTCCGACGGCAAGTCGAACTCGGAGACCGGGTCAAACTCCGGCTCACTGTCGAAGGCTGCCAGTTCGGCGGCGACATCGACCGGCCCCTGCTCCACCGTGTCCGGAGTGGCTGGAGCCACAGGCTCACTGATGTCGAGGTCGAAATCAGACAGGTCCACGGCAGGCTGAGGCTCGGCTTGTGCCAGCATGGCCTCGAAATCAGCATCGGCGTCGGCCTGCAGCTCTGCATCCACGGCAAATGGCTGTTCTTCTGGCTGAGTTTCTTCCTGTACGGGCTCGTCCAGCACAGGTTCTGCGATTACCAGCTCGTCGGGAACGGCCCCCTGTACCACCGGCTCGTCCAGCATGGAGGTGGCCAGCGGGTCTTCCTCGGCCAGGTCTTCGCCCAGGCTCAGGTCGAAGGCGCTGTCCAGATCCTGCTCATCCAGGCCGGAAACATCGAGCGTTGGCACTTCATCGAAGGCATCCAGCTCTGCGTCAGGCTCTGCTTGCGCGACAACCTCTGGCTCAGCCTCCACTTGTGGCTCGAACCCAGACACCTCGTCAGGCGCCACATCGGCAACCACCGGCGCTTCGGGCTCATCGTGCAGCAGCTCTTGCACGTACTGCTCATCCATTTCGGCAGCCAGCGCCGCCGCACCCAGGCCGGCAGCAGCCAGGCCGAGCATGGCGGGGTAACGCTCTTTCAGCCCGGCGACTTCGGCAACGTTCTGTTCGCTGGCCGGCAACTGACGCTCCTGTTCGGCAAACGCGCTCTGGTCACCCTGGCGGGCGTACACGTCCATCAGCTTCAGGCGCAGGTCGTCACGTTCCGGTGCAGCGGCCACAGCGGGCTCCAGCAGGTCGGTGGCACGATTCAGGCGGCCTTCGGCCAGGCATTGGTCGACTTGCGCCAACAGCGCGGCGTGCGGATCTGCTTGCGGCTCAGTCAGGGGGTCTGCCTCGGCGACCGGTTCAGCCACTTTTTCCGCAGCGACGGCAGCTGCAGCCGAAGCGGCGACCACAGCCGGCGACAGGGTTACACCCGGCTCCGGGGCTTCGACGCCGTCGAAGCTCTCGGTATCGCTGTCGAAACCTGTGCCCTGCTCTTCTTCCAGCGCCCGCGCCATGCGCAGGTGCTTCTCAGCTTCTTGCTGGGCCTTGCGCTTGCGCGCCAGCAGCCAGAGCAGCAGTGCCAGCACCAGGATGCTGGAACCGGCAATCATCCCCAGAAGCCACGGATTGCCCAGGACTGCGTCGAGCGCACCCTTCGGCTGGCTGGCGGGTACAGGCTGAGCGGCCGGCACAGGCTCGGGTGCGGTATCGGCAGTAGCAGGCGCCGGCTTGTCCGCTGGCTGGTCCGGGGTAGCGGCAGCCGCTGCCGACGTGGCTGCGCCCTGGCCTTCCAGGCGTGCCAACTGGCTGTTCTTCAACTCGATCAGGCGCTGCAGCTTGTCCAGTTGGCTCTGCAGGTCGGCCATGCGACTTTTCAGTTCTTCGTTGTCGCGACGGCTGGTGTCCAGACTTTCCTGGGCCATGGCCAGCTTGTCACTCAACGCCTTGGCCTGGCCGGCATCGGCCTGGCTGCCCGGGCTGACCAGACGCAGGTTGTCGCCCTGGGCGATACGCGACGGTGCAGCCTCGGCGGCGCCACGACGGGTGGCATCCAGCTGGCGGGCACGTGGCCCCAGGCGACGGCCTTCACGCCAGGCGGCATACTGCTCGGCCACCTCGCGGTTCGCCTCGCCTTGGGCGATGCTCTGGATCTGCTGCTGATCGGGCAAGCGCAGTACCTGGCCAACCTTCAGGAGGTTGATGTTGTTGCCGATGAAGGCGTCCGGGTTCAAAGCCTGGATCGCGATCATGGTCTGCTGGATCGAACCACCCTGGGTGTTACGCGCGGCAATCTGCCACAAGGTGTCGCGACGCTGGGTGGTGTAGTTGCTGGCGCCGGTCATGGCCGGTGTGACATTGCCTGCTGCCGGTTTTTCGCCCTGTGCCTTGGCCTGGTCGAGCAGCACGCTATAGTCACGCAACAGGCGGCCCTGCGGCCACATGACCTGCACCAAAAACTTGACTACCGGACCTGGCAGCGGCTGACTGGACGTCACGCGCAGCACACTTTTGCCGTTGGGGTTGATCACCGGTGTGAAGGTCAGGTCTTCGAGGTAGGTCGGAAACGCCACCCCGGCCTTGCTGAACTCTTCCGGCGGCGCCAGGCTCGGCGCCACTTCGGTGGCTTTGAGGTCGCGCACGTCGAGCAATTCGATCTCGGCGTCCAGCGGCTGATTCTGTGCCGACTTCAGGGTCAGCTCCCCCAGGCCCAGCGCATTCGCCATGCCAGACGACAGCGCGGATGCTGCAGCCATGGCCAGAACCAGTTTGCGAATTCGAAGCATGACCTCTTCCCTTGTATGAATCGTCCCGAAACCTGCATGCGGAGCAGGACAAAAGTGCTCGCCAGTATCTTTTACGGCATGTGTTTAATCAACATTTGCGCCACTTGCACGGCATTGAGCGCGGCGCCTTTGCGCACGTTGTCGGTGGTCAGCCAGAGGTTGAGTTGCTGGTCTTCATCAACACCGTGACGTACACGTCCAACATAGACCACGTCTTGGCCTACTGCGTCACCTACCGGGGTCGGATAATCATCGTTTTCCACCCGCTCGACGCTGTCGGCTGCGTCCAGGGCCTGGTTGACCGCTGCCAGGTCTACCGGGCGACGGCTTTGCACGGCCACACTGAAGCTATCGCCGAAAAACACCGGGACTTGAACACAGCTCACGGAAATCTTCAGGTCAGGCAGGCCCAGCAGCACGCGCAGTTCACTGACCAGGCGGCGCTCCAGCGCGGTATGGCCCTGCTCGTCGGCAGCACCGACCTGGGCCAGCAGGTTGAACGCCACTTGACGGTCGAAGAAGCGCGGCTCCAGCGGGCGGGCATTGAGCAGTTCGGCGGTTTGCCGGGCGAGCTCGCTGACCGCTTCACGGCCTTGCGCCGACACCGCCAATGCGGCCATCACTTGCACCCGCTCGATGTCCAGCAGGCCTTTGAGCGGCGCCAGCGCGACGGCCAGGGCTACTGCGGCCGAGCATGGGCTGACGATACGCGCTGGCAACGACAGGCTGGCCAGGCGTTCGGCGTTGGCTTCCGGCACCAGGGCCAGGGCGTCGTCCAGGCCACCGGACAGGTCGATGACCGTGCAGCCCGCCTGCAGCGCCTTGCCGGCAAAGCTGCGGCTGACGGCGGCGCCGGTGGCGAAGAAGGCCAGCTTGACCTGGGTGAAGTCGAAGCTGTCGACTTCGCGGACCTTCAGCTTCTTGCCGGCGAACATCACGCTGCTGCCCGCCGATTCCATGCTGGCCAGCAGGTGCAGGGTGGCAACCGGGAATGCCAGTTCCTCGAGGATCTGCACCAAGGCTTCACCGACGCTGCCGGTGGCGCCGACGACGGCGATATCCAAAGGGTGTGTCATGGAAGGGATCCTTTTGCTGTAGACGGCGGGGGCGGCACTTTACTCGGATTGTAGGGTTTTGTCTGTGCCCACCCGGCGCTGCTGTTGCTGTTGCTCGATTGCGTCTTGCTTCTTGGATGTGCGCACTCACACCGAGTAGGTATTCATTCGCGCAGGTGGCGCATCGTCACCTTTCCGCCCTTA
>NZ_JBICKE010000120.1:0-3106 GCF_043103865.1 Pseudomonas sp. yb_5 | reverse complement strand
GCTTGGCTACGAGTACGACCCGCTCAGCAACTTGACCACGCTGACTTTGCCGGATGGGCGCAAGGTCAATCACCTGTATTACGGCAGTGGCCACCTGCACCAGCTGAACCTGGACGGCCAGGTCATCAGTGACATGGAGCGCGATGACCTGCACCGTGAGGTGTACCGCACCCAAGGCAAGCTCACCAGTTGCTTCGGTTATGACGCCATGGGGCGCAAGGCCTGGCAGTTTGCCTCGACCTTGCCGGCCGACAAGCTTTCGCAGGTGCATAACACTGGCATCAATACCTCGTTGCTGGTCGAGCACGCCTACAACCCGATCCACCGCCGTTACCAGTACGACCCGGCCGGTGAACTGGTGCGTACCCTCGACAAGCTACGCGGCGAGATCAAGTACGAGTACGAAGCCAACGGCCAGTTGCGCAGTCGCGATACCGGCTCGTTGATCGGCAGCGAGGAGTTCCGCTACGACCCGGCAGCCAACCGCCTGGACTTCAATGCGCGGCAGTTCGACAAGGTCAAGGACAACCGGATCAAACAGTGGCGGGATCAGGAGTATCGCTACGACCCGTGGGGCAATCTGGTCGAGAAGCGCTCGGGGCACAGCAAGCTGCAGCACTTCAGCTATGACTGCGAGAACCGGCTGGTGCGGGCGGAGACGGTTGAAGGGGAAGAGCAGAAGGTCTATTACTTCCATACGGATCAGATTGGCACGCCGTTGGAGCTGACGGTCAGTGACGGCAAGATCGTTTGGCAGGCGACGTATCGTTCTTGGGGGGAGATAGAGCAGCTAACGATCAATGGAGTAGAGCAGAACATATGATTCCAAGGTCAGTGTTTTGATTGCGAATCGAGCCTAAATTACAATACCTTTCGGTTTTACGATCCAGAAACTGGGCGATTTATCACCCAGGATCCAATAGATTTCAGAGGCGGTGCTAATTTATATGTTTATGTGCTGGCGCCGACTATGTGGGTTGACCCTTTGGGTTGGGTGCCTTGGGAGAAAAATAGTTTTGATAGCTGGTTCAATAGCGTCTCAGCTCAAGATATTGTTGATAATAAAAAATCTGTAGAAGCTGCCCTTCGGAGCCCGGGAGGAAGCATGAAATGTTTCCTGTTTCTATAGCGGCGAAGGCAAAAGAACTAGGTTTTACCGCTCAGGAGCTTAAGGAAATGACGGTGCCGACTAAAGATATTACTTTTGTGGGTGTAACAGACAAACATGGTAATCCTGTGCCGGACGGTCCGCACCATGGTAGTAGAGCGGGAAGGCTGTTCTATAATAATTTAATTAAAGATTTGAATGGCGCGCAAAGCAAAGCTCAAGCGCTTAGCGTGATCGATTCACATCACGGCAAGCACATGAAGCTAGGAGCATGCTAAATGGATTCTTATGGTATTGAGCGGTATGAAAAAGTTCATGTTTGGGTAGGTGCAAATTTCTCTTCGGAGGATGACTATCTGCAGTATTTTGAGTTGGACTATTCTGTGGATTTGGATGATCCAGCATACAAGGTTTGTGGGTTTTGCAGAGATATTGGTGTGAGATGGTACGACGAGGATTTCATAGGGATTATACCAAGGAAAGCGGAGGAGGTGAGTCTAGATGAAATCTTGATTGAGTCTGCGGTTGATTCTAGTTGTATTGAAGATTTAAAGGCGGAGTGTTTGAGGCTTGGTATTACTAAGGCTAATGCAATTTTTTGGTATTCCGATGGTGGTACGGATATTTCCAAGCCTCTAAAGTCGAATTATAATGGCTTGAAGTATGTGGGATTATATGAGGGTGAATGATAAGCTCGGCATAGGTCCCGAGGAGCCTGGGGTTGGCGTTCTGTGTCAGCTTTTTTAGTGTTCGGATCTGATTTCGGATGTGCGGTCATGTATTTTTAATTTAAAACCATATTGCAGGTGTTAGATGCTAAAGATTTGATCTTTAATAACTAATGGGTTGATTGCTAAACTACGAGCCGAACTTCCAAGGGTTGAGTGAAGTGGCAAACACTTCAAAAGGAGCAAAGTCTTTCACCGAGTGTGAGCTGTACAAGAAGGGGGATATTTCTGTTGATCCGGCGTTTCGTTCTGCCATGGTAGATAAAGGCGCTAAATTAGAGCCGGAATTACAGCAGTATGTCAATGGTTTGCTTTTGGGGTATTGAGGTGATATGAAGATGAATTGGTCTGATTCTTTAAGGCTACGTATTACAAGCGAGCTAAAGGGTTATGATGTGTATTTTTCAGCTGACGATGTTCCTCTTGAAGTCGACTTTCCCAAGCAGTGGCTTGGGTTTGGTTTTCTAGATAGTGAAAAAAGACATATTCCTGTGGAGTGGGCTGATTTTTCTGAGTTTTTGCCTTGGGTAAGCGCGTGGCTCGACAAATGCGTGTTAGGAACTGTTTTGGCAGTGAGTGATAGGCCGTATCTCATGTATGTATATGGCGAGGGTGGTGATTTGTATTTCTATATGGGCGGGGCTCCGCTAGGCGTTGAAGGGTCAGATCTCGATAGTTATCCCAGCCTTCCAGCGAGCTTCAGGCAGTTCTATTCAAGATTGCATAATGGCTTTGGGTTTTATATTGGTTGTACTATGGGGCCATCAAGGTTGGAAGATTTTGTTCCAATCAAGGATTTGTGCGATGAAGATTATCCGACGCTTCCTGATATGCTAGGAGTTTTTTCTAGCGGGGCTGGTGATTATTTGGCTTTGGGTGATGGCCCATTCAAAGGCGAGGCTTTTATCTGGTGGCATGAAAAGCCAGAAAATACCACAGAAGGAATCGATTTATGGAATGTTATGGACTCATGGATGTCAATTTTTTTGGAGAACTCTGACTCTAACGAGTACTGTTAGGTATAAATTTTTGCGAGAAGATTGAATACAGGCAGTAAATGCCGTAAGCCAGCGAGCCCAAGGGAAGTGGCTTTGCGCGAAACTTTCAGGCTAGGTGATGATTCGAAGACTATTTCTCGGCTAGCAGTTTCCAGTCGATTTCGTTTTCGCGACCTGATCGCCATAGGGCATGAGGGCGAGACGATGAATGAGGTTGGTATGTTCTCTAAAGGTGACTTATTGCAGTCCTTACGGAAACCTTCACCTACAAC
>NZ_JBICKE010000011.1:0-36970 GCF_043103865.1 Pseudomonas sp. yb_5 | reverse complement strand
GCCGGCCTCTTCGCGGGTGAGCCCGCTCCTACGACGGGCTGTGTCCAACTGTCCACCGTTGTAGGAGCGGGTTTACCCGCGAATACGGTGGCGGCAGCAACGGTGAACGGCGGGTGGAGATTGGCCAGCAGGGCCGGCCTCTTCGCGGGTAAACCCGCTCCTACGGGCGACCGCGAAGGCCTTTCAAATGTTGAGCAAGGGCGCCATATCGCGGCGTACCAACAAGGCGGTCGCGCGCGTCCCTCGCGGGCATTGATGGCCCGAAACAAGCATAGGAGCGACGCGATGCGCCGCGGGGCGGCGCTCGGTCGAAAACACTGGAAATCTAAAGCCAGGCACCCTTGATCAGAGGAACACGAACTTGGCGATGAAGATCGCGCACAGCACCCACAGGCTGGCAGAGATTTCCTTGTACTTGCCTGTACCCGCCTTCAAGGCCACATAGCTGATGAAGCCCAGGGCAATACCATCGGCGACCGAGAACGTCAGCGGCATCATGATCACCGTGACGATCGCCGGAATGCTGTCGGTGGCCTCATCCCAATGGATGTGCGCCATGCTACCCATCATCAGCATTGCAACGTAGATCAGTGCACCTGCTGTCGCATAGGCAGGAATCATCCCGGCCAGCGGCGCGAAGAACATCGCGGCGATGAACAGCAGGCCTACCACCACAGCCGTCAGGCCAGTTCGGCCACCTGCGGCAACCCCCGCGGCACTCTCCACATAGCTGGTCACCGGCGGTACACCTACCACCGCACCGAACACACTCGAGGCACTGTCAGCCTTCAACGCCTTCGACAGGTTCTCGATCCGCCCGTCCGGCGCCACCAGGTTGGCCCGTTGCGCGACGCCCATCAGGGTGCCGGCAGTGTCGAACATGTGCACGAAGAGGAACGCCAGCACCACGCTGATCATGCTGACGTTGAACACGCCAGCCACGTCCATGGCCATCCAGGTGGGCGCCAGGCTCGGCGGCATCGACATCACCCCGCCAAACTTGACCAGGCCCAGGCCCCAGCCGGCCAGGGTGACACCCATGATGCTGATCAGGATCGCGCCGAATACCCGCTTGTAGCTGAGGATGGCGATCAGCAGGAAGCACACGGCTGCCAGCAGTGGCCCCGGTTCATGCAGCGAGCCCAGCTTGATCAGGGTGGCAGGGCTGTCGACGATGATGCCTGCGGTCTTAAGGCCGATCAGCCCGAGAAACAATCCGACGCCGGCCCCCATGGCATGGCGCAGGCTGACCGGGATGCTGTTGAGCAGCCATTCGCGCACTTTCGACAAGGTCAGGAACATGAACAGCACGCCCGAGACGAATACCGCCCCCAGCGCCGTTTCCCAGTTGTAGCCCATGGTGCCGACAACGGTGTAGGTAAAGAAGGCATTGAGCCCCATGCCTGGCGCCAGGCCTACCGGCCAGTTGGCGTACAGGCCCATCAGCAGGCAGCCCAGCGCGGCGGCGATGCAGGTGGCGACGAAAGCGGCACCATGGTCGATGCCGGCGTCGGCCATGATGTTGGGGTTGACGAAGATGATGTAGGCCATGGTGATGAAGGTGGTCACCCCGGCGATCATTTCGGTTCTGACGGTGCTGCCGTGTTGCTTGAGTTTGAAAATCCGCTCCAGCCAGCTCGTTTCGAGCGGTGGGGCGAGATCCAGCGTAGGGGCTTCGGATTTGCGGCTTTCCACAGCGGGTACTCCTCAAGTCTTTCTTGTTGTTATGGAGCCAGTTTCCTGCGCAATGCACTTGGCGGCTCCGCGAGGGAAGGCAGACGTCTGACCGGTTTGTTGACTCAAGGGTCAAGAAGTCGCTCGATGGATTATGCTTTTGTGTACAAAGAAAGCAAATAATGTTTTATGTTTTGTATGCGCAATGTGTCGTACAACGGCTATATAGGTAAAACGCCCCCTGCGGAATCGCCTCAGCCTGTGTACAATGGCGCCATACTTTCTCTTCGTGCCTCGAGAGCCCATGAACGAACAGCTGCAACCTCTGAAGAAACCTGCACGAGTCGGCAAGGCCGGCCGCAGCGGTACCCAGGACGACATCGTCTACGCGCATATTTTCGAGGCGATCCTCGAGCAGCGTCTGGCTCCGGGCACCAAGTTGAGCGAGGAAGCGCTGGGCGAGATCTTTGGCGTCAGTCGCACCATCATCCGACGCGCCTTGTCGCGCCTGGCCCACGAAAGCGTGGTGCTGCTGCGGCCGAACCGCGGCGCGGTGGTGGCCAGCCCGACCGTGGAAGAGGCGCGCCAAGTGTTCTTCTCGCGGCGCATGGTCGAACGCGCCATCACCGAGTTGGCGGTGCAGCATGCCACCCCCGATCAGCTCAACGAGCTGCGGCAGATGGTGCGCGAGGAGCGCGACAGCTTCTCGCGCGGTGACCGGGGTGCCGGCATCCGCCTTTCCGGCGAGTTCCACCTCAAGCTGGCCGAAGCGGCGGGCAATGCACCGCTGGTGAGTTTCCAGCGCAGCCTGGTCTCGCAGACTTCGCTGATCATTGCCCAGTACGAAAGCGGCAACCGCTCGCACTGCTCTTACGATGAGCACATGCAGCTTATCGATGCTATCGAGGCGCGCGATGCCGAGCAGGCCGTGAGCCTGATGATGCATCACATGGACCACATCGACAGCAAGCTGAACCTGGACGAGGAGAGCGCCTCGGACGATTTGCATGCGGTCTTCTCGCACCTGTTGAAAAAGCCGAAGGTTTCCATCAAGGGTTGATCGTTTGCCGGTGTGATCGAGGGGCTGCAAGGCAGCCCCCAGGCACTACTGGCCATAACCCAAAGGTCTGCTAAATTCTTGTGAGCAAACCTTCATCAAGCAGTTGGGCTTGCGCATTCGTTGCGTTCAACTTCTTGAGGAACGGATTCATGAGCATGTCCCTGGGTAAACGCATGGGGGCCGAACTGATCGGCACCTTCTGGCTGGTCCTTGGTGGCTGTGGCAGTGCGGTACTCGCAGCCAGTTCCCCTCTCGGCATCGGTGTACTCGGTGTCGCCTTCGCCTTCGGCCTCACTGTACTGACCATGGCTTTCGCGATTGGCCATATCTCTGGTTGCCATCTAAACCCTGCCGTGTCGTTCGGGCTGGTGGTAGGCGGGCGCTTCCCGGCCAAAGAGCTGCTGCCTTATGTGATCGCTCAGGTCATCGGTGCCATCCTGGCGGCCGGGGTGATCTACCTCATCGCCAGCGGCAAGGCCGGTTTCGAGCTGTCTTCGGGGTTGGCTTCAAACGGCTACGCCGACCACTCGCCCGGTGGCTACACGCTGGGCGCCGGCTTCATCAGTGAAGTGGTGATGACCGCCATGTTCCTGGTGGTGATCATGGGGGCGACCGACGCCCGCGCACCGGCCGGTTTTGCACCCATCGCCATCGGCCTGGCCCTTACCCTGATCCACCTGATCTCGATCCCGATCACCAATACCTCGGTCAACCCCGCGCGTAGCACGGGGCCGGCCTTGTTCGTCGGGGGCTGGGCCCTGCAGCAGCTGTGGCTGTTCTGGGTGGCGCCGCTGATCGGGGCTGCAATCGGCGGCGCGCTGTATCGGGGTTTGGCGAAAGAACCTTAGCGCTGGTGCACGCAGCGCCCGGCGGCGTAGGTTTCACGCACGGTACGGTCATCGCCCAGGGTGGTGAGCACGAACAAGGTTTCTTCGATGCTGTTGGACTGCTGGATGCGGTAGTCCAGCAGTGGCGTGGCCTTGTAGTCCAGCACCACGAAGTCGGCATCGTTGCCTGGGCGCAGGCTGCCGATACGGTCGTCCAGGCGTAGCGCGCGGGCGCCGCCGAGGGTGGCCAGGTACAGCGATTTGTACGGGTGCAGGCGCGCGCCTTGCAGCTGCATCACCTTGTATGCCTCGTTCAGGGTGTTAAGCAGAGAGAAGCTGGTGCCGGCGCCAACGTCGGTGCCCAGGCCCACGTTGACCTTGAACCGCTCGGCCTGGGGCAGGTTGAACAGGCCGCTGCCGAGGAACAGGTTGGAGGTGGGGCAGAAGGCCACGGCCGAGCCGGTTTCGGCCAGGCGTTGGCACTCTTCGTCGCACAGGTGCACGCCGTGGGCAAACACTGAGCGTTCGCCCAGCAGCTCGAAGTGATCGTAGACGTCCAGATAACCCTTCTGCTCGGGGAACAGCGACTTGACCCAGTCGATTTCCTTGAGGTTTTCCGACAGGTGCGTGTGCATGTACACGCCCGGGTGCTCCTTGAGCAATTGGCCGGCCAGGGTCAATTGTTCCGGCGTACTGGTTGGGGCGAAGCGCGGGGTCACGGCATAGTGCAGGCGGCCTTTGCCGTGCCAGCGCTCGATCAGTGCCTTGCTTTCGGCATAGCCGGACTCGGCGGTGTCGGTCAGGTAGTCTGGGGCATTGCGGTCCATCATCACTTTGCCGGCGATCAGGCGCAGGTCCAGGCGCTCGGCTTCTTCGAACAGGGCGTTGACCGACTCCGGGTGCACGCTGCCGAATACCAGCGCAGTGGTGGTGCCGTTACGCAGCAGTTCCTTGAGGAAGATCTTCGCCACCTGGTCGGCGTGGTCTTTGTCGGCGAACTGCTTTTCGCAGGGGAAGGTGTAGGTGTTGAGCCAGTCCAGCAACTGCTCGCCGTAGGAACCGATCATGCCGGTCTGCGGGAAGTGGATGTGGGTATCGATGAAGCCCGGGGTGATCAGCGCGTCCTGATAGTGCTCGACCGGGATGCCGGCATCCAGCGTCGGCAGCAGTTCACTGGCGTGCCCAACGGCGCTGATGCGGCCATCGTCGACCACCAGCAGGCCGTCTTCGTAGTATTCATGGGAAGCCTCCAGGCCCACCTCGGCCGGGTCGGCAATGCTGTGCAGGATGGCGGCACGGTAGGCTTTGCGGGTAACGGTCATAACACACTCGTCAAATGGCTTGGCTGCGCCGGGAGGGCGGCAGCAATTGGGCAATGGGGCCGGCATTGGCGGCAGCGTCGTGCTGGCCGAAGCAGGCGTTGTAAGTGGCAATGATTTCACCGGCGATAGACACGGCGATCTCGATGGGCAGCTTGCCCTTGACCTCGGTCAGGCCCATAGGGCAGCGCATGCGTGCCATCACGGCCTCGTCGAAACCTCGCTCGCGCAGGCGGTGCTCGAACTTGACCCGTTTGGTCTTCGAGCCAATCAGGCCGAACCAGGTGAAATCGTTGCGCTTGAGAATGGCGGCGGTCAGTTCCAGGTCGAGCTGGTGGTTGTGGGTCATGACGATGCAGTAGCTGCCGGGCGGCAGGTCCGCGACTTCGTCGACCGGTTCCTCACTGACGACCTTGGTCACCCCCTTGGGGATGAGTTCGGGGAATTCCTGTTCACGCGAGTCAATCCAGCGCACCCGGCAGGGGAGCGCGGCGAGCAAGGGTACCAGAGCCCTGCCGACATGGCCCGCGCCGAACACGGCGATCTGCGCCTGCACAGCGGCCATCGGCTCGAACAGCAGCACGGTGGCGCCGCCGCAACACTGGCCCAGGCTGGCGCCGAGGCTGAAGCGCTCCAGGTGCGGGGTGGTGCGCTGCTCTTCGAGCATTTGCCGGGCGATGTGCAAGGCCTTGTATTCGAGGTGCCCGCCGCCGATGGTGTCGAACAGGCCGCTGGCGCTGACCACCATCTTTGAGCCGGCATTGCGCGGTGTCGAGCCGCGTTCCTCGATGATGGTCACCAGCACGCAGGCTTCGCCACGTGACTGGTGGTCGGCGAGGGCGTTGATCCATTGGTGCATGATGCAACCTCTCTAAGCCATGCTGCCGACCCTGGTAGGAGCGGGTTTACCCGCGAATGCGGCGGTGAAGCCACTATCGCATTCGCGGGTAAACCCGCTCCTACAAGGGCCTTGCGTTGTCAGGGGGTGATGGTTTCCAGTTCCCGTTCGCGCGACTGTGTTTCAGCCACTGCCTTGCGCATCTGCTCGCAGCCCCACAGCACCCGCTCCGGCGTAGCTGGTGCATCCACCTGCGGCTGCACGCGGTAATCAGCCAGGCTGGCCACGGCATCCTTGATTGCACACCAGGCAGCAATGCCGAGCATGAACGGGGGCTCGCCCACGGCCTTGGAGTGGAATACGGTGTCTTCCGGGTTCTTGCGGTTCTCCACCAGCTTCACCCGCAAGTCCAGTGGCATGTCGGCCACGGCCGGGATCTTGTAGCTGGCCGGGCCGTTGGTCATCAGCTTGCCTTTGGCGTTCCACACCAGCTCTTCGGTAGTCAGCCAGCCCATGCCCTGGATGAAACCGCCCTCTACCTGGCCGATGTCGATCGCAGGGTTCAGCGAATCGCCCACGTCGTGCAGGATGTCGGCGCGCAACATCTTGTATTCGCCGGTCAGCGTATCGACGATCACTTCCACGCAGGCAGCGCCAAAGGCGAAGTAGTAGAACGGCCGGCCGCGGGCCTGGCTGCGGTCGTAGAAGATCTTCGGTGTGCGGTAGAACCCGGTGCTGGACAACGACACCTGAGCGAAGTAGGCCTGCTGCACCAGTTGCTCGAAGCTGACGATCTGGTCGCGCACGCGCACATGGCCGTTACGGAACTCGACGTCTTCCTCGGTCACCTGATAGTGCCGTGCGGCAAACTCGGTCAGGCGGCGCTTGAGGATTTCAGCCGCGTTCTGCGCCGCCTTGCCGTTCAGGTCGGCGCCGCTGGAAGCAGCCGTAGGCGAGGTGTTAGGCACCTTGTCGGTGTTGGTGGCGGTGATCTGAATGCGGCTGAAATCCACCTGGAAGATCTGCGCCACCACCTGGGCCACCTTGGTGTTCAGGCCCTGGCCCATCTCGGTGCCGCCGTGGTTCAGGTGGATGCTGCCGTCTGTATAGATGTGGATCAGCGCACCGGCCTGGTTGAGGAAGGTGGCGGTGAACGAAATGCCGAACTTGACCGGTGTCAGCGCCAGGCCTTTCTTCAGGATCGGGCTGTTGGCGTTGAAGCGGCGGATCGACTCGCGGCGTTCGGCGTAGTCGCAGCTGGCTTCCAGTTCGGCGGTCATCTCCTCGAGCATGTTGTGCTCGACGGTCTGGTAGTAGTGGGTGACGTTGCGTTCGGTCTTGCCGTAATAGTTGGCCTTGCGCACGGCCAGCGGGTCACGGCCCAGATGACGGGCGATATGGTCCATCACCTGCTCGATGGCGACCATGCCCTGTGGGCCGCCAAAGCCGCGGTAGGCGGTGTTGGAGGCGGTGTTGGTCTTGCAGCGGTGGCCGTGGACGGTGGCATCGCCCAGGTAGTAAGCGTTGTCGGAGTGGAACATGGCGCGGTCGACGATCGAGCCGGACAGGTCGGGCGAATAGCCGCAGTTGCCGGCCAGGTCGAAATTGATGCCGTGCAGCCGGCCGTTGTCGTCGAAGCCCACGTCATACTCGACGTAGAACGGGTGGCGCTTGCCGGTCATGGTCATGTCTTCGACCCGCGGCAGGCGCATCTTGGTTGGCTGGCCGGTCAGGCGCGCAACTACCGCGCACAGGCATGCCGGGCTGGCGGCCTGGGTTTCCTTGCCGCCAAAACCGCCACCCATGCGGCGCATGTCCAGCACCACCTTGTTCATCGGTACGTCGAGCACTTCGGCGACCAGTTTCTGCACTTCGGTGGGGTTCTGCGTGGAGCAGTAGACGATCATGCCGCCGTCTTCGGTAGGCATTACCGAGGAAATCTGCGTTTCCAGGTAAAAGTGCTCCTGGCCGCCGATGTGCAGGGTGCCTTGAATGCGGTGCGGGGCGCTGGCCAGGGCGGCAGCCGAATCGCCGCGCTGATGGGTGTGGCTATCGAGCACGAAGTGCTTCTTGCGCAGCGCCTCGACCACGTCCAGCACCGGTTCCAGGTCTTCGTACTCGACGATGGCGGCCATGGCCGCTTTACGTGCGGTTTCAAGATCGCGGGCAGCGACAGCGAGCACCGGCTGGCCGAAGAACTCGACCTTGTCGATGGCCAGCAGCGGGTCGCCGGCCACCACCGGGCCGATGTCCTTCAGGCCGGGGATGTCTTCGTGGGTGATGGCAATGCGCACGCCCTCGAAGGCGTAGCACGGCGTGGTATCGATGCGCAGGATACGCGCATGGGCGCGGTCGGCGGTGCGGGCATAGACGTGCAACTGGTTGGGGAATTCCAGGCGGTCGTCGATGTACACCGCCTCGCCGGACACATGCTTGTCGGCGCTGTCGTGCTTGACGCTGCGGCCCACCCCGGTGGTCAGGTCCTGGCTGAACAGTTCGGCCATCTCGGCCTGGCTTTTGGCTACGTGATGGTTAGACATAAGCGGTCACCCGGGTTTCGATGTGCGGTGTTTGCTGTTCGATGAAATACTTGCGCAGCAGGTTCTGCGCGGTCAGCAGGCGGTATTCCTTGCTGGCGCGGAAGTCGCTTAGCGGGGTGAAGTCCTCGGCCATTGCCTGGCAGGCGCGCTCGATGGCAGCCTGGTCCCATGGCTTGCCACGTAGCGCCGCCTCACAGGCGCGGGCGCGTTTGGGGATCGCCGCCATGCCGCCGAAGGCGATGCGTACCCCGCTGACTACGCCGTCTTCGATGCT
The DNA here is from genome assembly GCF_043103865.1 of Pseudomonas sp. yb_5. NCBI lineage: Bacteria > Pseudomonadati > Pseudomonadota > Gammaproteobacteria > Pseudomonadales > Pseudomonadaceae > Pseudomonas > Pseudomonas sp. yb_5. The sequence continues at coordinate 28,438 of NZ_JBICKE010000011.1, read as the reverse complement.
GAGGTTGAACGCCCCGCACACGGCGGAGATGTCATCGTCCAGGCGCTTGGACACTTTATAGGCGCGGAACGCCCAGTCGCTGGTGGCGCGCGGCACAATGATCTTCTCGATGAACTCGCTGTCCTGTCGGGCGGTGATGCGGTAATCGATGAAGTAGTCTTCCAGTGGCATCACCCGCTGACGCTCGCCCTGGCGCAGAACGACCTGCGCATCCAGCGCGATCAGCAAGGGTGGCGAGTCGCCAATCGGCGAGGCGTTGCCGATGTTGCCGCCGAGGGTGCCCTGGTTGCGGATCTGCAGCGAGGCGAAGCGGTGAAGCAGTGCCCCGAAGTCAGGGTACTCTTCGTTCAGCGCGGTGTAGCAGTCAGTCAGCGGCGTGGCGGCGCCGATTTCCAGGTGGCTGGCGGTTTTCTCGATGCGCTTGAGCTCCGCCACATGGCCGACGTAGATCATCACTGGCAGGGTCTTGTGGAACTGGGTGACTTCCAGCGCCAGGTCGGTCCCCCCCGCGAGCAGGCGCGCTTCAGGGTGCGAGCTGTACAGGTCGGCCAGGTCGGAGACGGTCAGCGGCACCAGGCAGCGCTTGTCGCCGCTGTTCAGCTCGCCGGTCTGGGTCGGGGCAATGGCCTTGAGGCGGCTGATGGTTTGCGCCTGCTGGCTATCGAACTGGTCGCGGCAGGGCTGGCGGCAGCTCTGCTCGGCAGCGTCGAGGATCGGTCGGTAACCGGTGCAGCGGCACAGGTTGCCAGCCAGGGCTTCCTGGGCCTGGTGCAGGTCGGGGCCGCTGCTGTTCTTTTGCAGGGCAAACAGTGACATGACGAAGCCGGGCGTGCAGAAGCCGCATTGCGATCCGTGGCAGTCTGCCATCGCTTGTTGAACGCTGTGCAATTGGCCCTGTTGTTTGAGACCCTCGACGCTGATCAGTTGCTTGCCGTGCAGCGACGACACAAAGGTCAGGCACGAATTGAGGCTGCGGTAGCGCAGGCTGTCGTTGCCTTGGTCGTCCTGGCTCAGTTCGCCGACCACCACGGTGCACGCACCGCAGTCTCCACTGGCGCAGCCCTCCTTGGTGCCGGTTTTGCCCAGGTGCTCGCGCAGGTACTGCAGCACCGTCATGTTTGGGTCCAGGGCGTGCTCACTACGCAGCTCCTGGTTGACGAGAAACTGGATCACGGGGATGGCCTCGCAATGGTTTTATTGTTGTTGGGCGGACTCTAAGCAAGACCTGTCTAGCAGGTCAATATTTTTCTGACCCAAAGGTCAAGAAAATGCACATGTCCATGCCCAGCCGAACACACTGCCTCTATTCCAAGCATAGATCGCGCCGGGCGCGTGGCTGTCTGACAGGTCAAATAAACCACCTGGCCCCTCTGCGCGACTACCGCCCAAGTACGCTACAATTCGCCCCTTGTGCCCAGTTCAATGATTTTGAAGGAAAACCATGACGTTCAAGGCCCCGGACAGCCTCTCCGAGCAGATTGCCGATTACCTGGCCGAACGCATCATCCGCGGCGAGCTGGCACCAGGCGAACGTATCCAGGAGCAGAAGGTTACCCAGGCGCTCAACGTCAGCCGCGGCTCGGTGCGCGAGGCATTGCTGATCCTCGAACGCCGCCATCTGGTGGCGATCCTGCCGCGCCGGGGCGCCCATGTGACGCAGCTGGACGAGCGCAGCGTTCGCAGCCTGTGCTCACTGATGGGCGAGTTCTACATCCTGCTGGGCAATGCGGTTGCGCAAAAATGGCGCACCGAAGCCGACCTGCGCCCGTTTCTGGAGATCCAGCAGCGGCTGCAGCGTGCCCATGACCAGCTCGACATCAAGACCTTCGTCGCCGACAGTTTTGCGGTCATGCGTGCGGCCTATCCATTCGCCGACAACCCGTTCCTGCAGGAAACCGTGGAAAACCTGCAGCCGGCCATGAGCCGTGCCTATTACCTGTCGCTGGACCAGCGCCAGGCCAACATGAGCGACTATCTCGACCTGTTCGCCCGCCTGCTCGAAGCCGTGGTCTCGCGTGACCTGCCACGCATTCGCGAGGTGCTCACCGCCTATGGCCAGCGCAGCTGCGAACTGGTGCTGGCGGCACTGGCCAGAGGCTGACCGATGCGCCTGAAGTGCATTCGCCTGGCCGGGTTCAAGTCGTTCGTCGACCCGACCACGGTCAACTTCCCCAGCAACATGGCGGCCGTGGTCGGTCCAAACGGCTGCGGCAAGTCCAATATCATCGACGCGGTGCGTTGGGTGATGGGCGAGAGTTCGGCTAAGAACCTGCGCGGCGAGTCGATGACCGACGTCATCTTCAACGGCTCCAGTGGTCGCAAGCCGGTCAGCCAGGCCAGTATCGAGCTGGTGTTCGACAACAGCGAAACCACCCTGGTCGGCGAGTATGCCGCCTACGCCGAGATTTCGATCCGCCGCAAGGTTACCCGCGACGGGCAGAACAGCTACTACCTCAACGGTACCAAGTGCCGCCGGCGTGACATAACCGATATCTTCCTCGGGACGGGGCTGGGGCCGCGCAGCTACTCGATCATCGAGCAGGGCATGATCTCCAAGCTGATCGAGGCCAAGCCCGAGGAACTGCGCAACTTCATCGAGGAAGCGGCTGGCATTTCCAAATACAAGGAACGCCGCCGTGAAACCGAGAACCGCATCCGCCGCACCCAGGAAAACCTGGCGCGTCTGACCGACCTGCGCGAAGAGCTCGAACGCCAGCTGGAGCGTCTGCATCGCCAGGCCCAGGCCGCCGAGAAGTACCGTGAATACAAGGCTCAGGAGCGCCAGATGAAAGCGCGCCTGTCTGCCTTGCGCTGGCGAGACCTGGACGAACAAGTACGCCAGCGCGAATCGGTGATCGGCGATCAGGGCGTTTCTCACGAGGCGCTGGTGGCCGAGCAGCGCAATGCCGATGCCAGCATCGAACGCCTGCGTGATGGTCATCACGAACTGTCCGAACGTTTCAACCAGGTGCAGGGCCGTTTCTACTCGGTTGCCGGTGACATCGCCCGGGTCGAGCAGAGCATCCAGCACGGCCAGCAGCGCCTGCGGCAGTTGCAGGACGACTTCAAGGAAGCCGAGCGCACACGCCTGGAAACCGAATCGCACCTGGGCCACGACCGTACCTTGCTGGCGACCCTGGGCGAAGAGCTGGCCATGCTCGAACCCGAGCAGGAAATGACCCTGGCGGCTGCCGAGGAAGCCGCTGCCGCGCTTGAAGAGGCCGAACTGGGCATGCACGGCTGGCAGGAGCAGTGGGACAGCTTCAACAGCCGTTCCGCCGAACCGCGCCGCCAGGCCGAAGTGCAGCAGGCGCGCCTGCAGCAACTGGAAACCAGCCTTGAGCGCCAGGCCGAGCGCCAGCGCAAGTTGGTCGAGGAGCGCGAGCAACTGGGCAGCGACCCGCAGGATGCCGCCATGCTCGAACTGGCCGAGCAGCTGGCCAGCAGCGAAATGCTGCTGGAAGAACTGCAGCTCTGCGAAGAGCAGGTGATCGAGCGCCTGGAAAGCGCGCGCGAGCAACTGCAGCAGGCCACCCAGGCGCAACAGCAGGCACAGGGCGATCTGCAGCGCCTTGGTGGGCGCCTGGCCTCGCTTGAAGCCTTGCAGCAGGCCGCCCTGGAGCCGGGCGCAGGTGCTGCGCAATGGCTGCACGGCCAAGGGCTGGAGCAACAGCCGCGGCTGGCCGAAGGCTTGCGGGTGGAGCCGGGTTGGGAGCTGGCGGTAGAGACCGTGCTTGGTGCCGATCTGCAGGCCGTGCTGGTGGACGATTTCAACGACCTCGATTTTGCGGGCCTGGAGCAGGGAGAGCTGCGCTTGCTGCTGGCCGTCGGTGCGCGGGAAACGTTGCCCGGCAGCTTGCTGGAGAAGGTCGAGGGCCGTATCGACCTGGCACCTTGGTTGGGCCAGGTGAGGCCTGTGGAAGACCTTGCCCAGGCGCTGGAACAACGCGGGGCGCTCGGCGAAGGGCAGAGCCTGGTCAGTCGCGATGGCTACTGGGTCGGCCGGCACTTCCTGCGGGTACGCCGGGGTGGCGAGGCCGAAGGCGGCGTGCTGGCGCGTGGCCAGGAAATCGAACGCCTGGGCCAGGAACAACTGGTACAGGAAGCGGCGCTGGAACAGCTCGATCAACAGTTGCAGGCCCTGCGCGAGCAGCAGCTGGACCTGGAGGAGCAGCGCGAACAGTTGCGCCGCCGCACCCAGGATGAAAACCGCCTGCACGGCGAGCTGAAGGCCAGCCTTTCGGCCAGCCGCGCGCGCGCCGAGCAGGTCGAGCTGCGCCGCCGCCGCCTGCAGGAAGAGCTGGGCGAGCTGGAAGAGCAGCGCGCCCTGGAGCATGAGCAACTGGGCGAAGCCCGCCTGCTGCTGCAAGAGGCTCTGGAGCTCATGGCCCAGGACACCGAGCAGCGCGAACAGTTGATGGCCCGCCGCGACACCCTGCGCGAAAGCCTTGACCGGGTGCGTCAGGAGGCCCGTCAGCACAAGGACCACGCTCACCAGTTGGCGGTACGCCTGGGTTCGCTGCGTGCCCAGTACGATTCTACCCGCCAGGCTCTGGAGCGTCTGGAGCTGCAAGCTGCACGCCTGACCGAGCGCCAGGAACAACTGAGCCTGAACCTGGAGGAGGGTGAGGCCCCGCAGGAAGAGCTACGCCTGAAGCTGGAGGAACTGCTGGAGCGGCGCATGAGCGTCGACGAGGAAATGCGCCTGGCTCGCCTGCACATGGACGAAGCCGACCGCGAACTGCGCGATGCCGAAAAGCGCCGCACCCAGGCCGAGCAGCAGGCCCAGTTGCTGCGCGGTCAACTAGAGCAACTGCGCCTGGAGTGCCAGGGCCTGGATGTGCGGCGCAAGACCCTGCAAGAGCAGTTGCTGACCGACGGCTATGACCTGCAAGGCGTGCTCGCCACCCTGGAAGCCGAGGCCAGCGAGCAGGGTACCGAACAGGAACTGGAGCAGCTTGAAGCGCGCATCCAGCGCCTGGGCGCGATCAACCTGGCGGCCATTGAAGAATACGAGCAGCAGTCCGAGCGCAAACGTTACCTGGACGCCCAGGACGCTGACCTGGTCGAAGCGCTGGAGACCCTCGAAAACGTCATCCGCAAGATCGACAAGGAAACCCGCAACCGCTTCAAGGATACCTTTGATCAGATAAATGCCGGATTACAGGCACTTTTCCCAAAAGTTTTCGGTGGTGGCAGCGCTTATCTGGAACTGACGGGCGAAGATCTACTCGATACAGGGGTGACGATCATGGCGCGACCACCGGGCAAGAAGAACAGCACCATCCATTTGCTGTCCGGCGGCGAGAAGGCACTGACCGCTTTGGCGCTGGTGTTTGCCATCTTCAAGTTGAACCCCGCACCGTTCTGCATGCTCGACGAGGTCGATGCGCCGCTGGACGATGCCAACGTCGGGCGCTACGCGCGTCTGGTCAAGGAAATGAGTGAAAGCGTGCAGTTCATCTACATCACGCATAACAAGATTGCGATGGAGATGGCGGATCAATTGATGGGGGTGACCATGCATGAACCGGGTTGTTCACGCCTTGTTGCAGTTGATGTGGAGGCGGCCATGGCCATGGTCGACGCTTGATGCGCGACGATAGGGGCACATTCTGTAGCGAAATGCCCCCGCCATGTGCGACAGACGGTGTAAAGTTGTCTTTGGTCGTGCTAGCTTAATGTCACTCGTTTTTTGCGTGGGTAAAACGCCTGTCAGAACATAGAGTTGGCGCCACGTGTTAAAGGGCTTTGAACCCTTTGTTTTCAAGCATATTTTTATAGAGGCACGGGATTACATGGAAATCGGTCTGCGCGAGTGGCTGATCGTCATCGGCATCATTGTTATTGCCGGGATACTTTTCGACGGCTGGCGCCGCATGCGCGGCGGCAAAGGCAAGTTGAAATTCCGTCTGGATCGCAGTTATTCCAACCTGCCGGACGAAGAGGGTGGCAGTGCCGAGGTGCTCGGCCCGTCGCGAGTGCTCGATACCCACAAGGAGCCTGAGCTGGACGAAAGCGACCTGCCATCGCTCAGCGCGTCTGCGCGTGATCGCGAGCGCGAGCCCAAGCCGGTCAAGGCCAGCAAGCGCGGCAAGCGTGCCAGTGCGGCTGCCGATGTGCAGCAGGGTGACCTGAACCTGAGCGCCGAGCAGCGTGAGCCCGACCTGTTTGCCGACAGCGATGACGACTTTGCCGCCGACAACAACCGTGGCAGCGGCGCAGCGCCTGCCAGCAGCAGCGTCAAGGAGTTGCCACCCGCCGAAGAGGTGCTGGTCATCAGCGTGATCTCCCGCGACGAGGGTGGCTTCAAGGGCCCGGCGCTGCTGCAGAACATCCTGGAAAGCGGCTTGCGCTTCGGCGAAATGGACATCTTCCACCGTCACGAGAGCATGGCCGGTCACGGCGAGGTGCTGTTCTCGATGGCCAACGCAGTCAAGCCTGGCGTGTTCGACCTGGACGACATCGATCACTTCAGCACCCGCGCGGTGAGCTTCTTCCTCGGCTTGCCGGGCCCACGTCATCCGAAACAGGCTTTCGACGTGATGGTTGCCGCGGCGCGCAAGCTGGCCCACGAACTGAACGGTGAGCTCAAGGACGACCAGCGCAGCGTGCTGACCGCCCAGACCATCGAGCACTATCGCCAGCGTATCGTCGAGTTCGAGCGCCGTGCGCTGACCCAGAAGCGCTGACAGATCCAGACGAAAGAGCAGCCTGAGGGCGTGCTGGCCGGTTCGGGTATCGTCGTTGCCTGTGCCGGCCTCTTCGCGGGTAAACCCGCTCCTACAGGTACATCACCGCCCTGGAGGTATGTGATGCCCTTGTAGGAGCGGGTTTACCCGCGAAGAGGCCGGCACAGTCAATAGACACCTGGAACCCCACGCACACCCCAAGCTGCTCTTTTGCTTTGCAAGAGAAGACAAATCCCATGACCGCCGAAACCCGTATCCTCGAACTGCGTGCCGAGCTCGACCAGCACAACTATCGCTACTACGTGCTCGACGAGCCCAGCGTGCCCGATGCCGAATACGACCGCCTGTTCAACGAGCTCAAGGCGCTGGAAGCCGAACACCCTCACCTGGTAACCCCTGACTCGCCCACCCAGCGTGTAGGTGGAGCTGCCCTGGCGGCGTTCAGCCAGGTGCGCCACGAAGTGCCCATGCTCAGCCTGGGCAACGCCTTCGAAGAAGCCGACCTGCGTGAGTTCGGCCGTCGCGTGGTAGAAGGCCTCGATCAGCCTGGCGCGGTCGACTACAGTTGCGAACCCAAGCTCGATGGCCTGGCCGTGAGCCTGCTGTACCGCGACGGGCAGTTGGTGCAGGGCGCCACCCGTGGCGACGGCACCACTGGCGAAGACATCAGCGCCAACGTACGCACCGTGCGCAACATCCCGCTCAAGTTGCAGGGTAAGGGCTGGCCGGCAGTGCTGGAGGTGCGCGGCGAGGTGTACATGAGCAAGGCCGGTTTCGACCGGCTCAATGCCGCTCAGGCCGAGGCCGGTGGCAAGACCTTCGCCAACCCGCGCAACGCTGCCGCTGGCAGCCTGCGCCAGCTGGATTCGAAAATTACCGCCAGCCGCCCGCTGGAGTTCTGCTGCTATGGCGTCGGCCAGGTGTCCGAGAGTATCGGCGACAGCCACATCGGCATCCTCGAGCAACTCAAAGTCTGGGGCCTGCCGATCAGCCGCGAGCTCAAGCATGCGGCCGGCATCGAAGAATGCCTGGCCTACTACCGCGACATTGGCGAGCGCCGTAACAGCCTGCCGTATGAGATCGACGGTGTAGTGTTCAAGGTCAACAGCCTGGCCGCCCAGCGCGAGCTGGGCTTCCGCGCCCGTGAGCCACGTTGGGCGATTGCCCACAAGTTCCCGGCCATGGAAGAGCTGACCGAGGTGCTGGACGTCGAGTTTCAGGTTGGCCGTACGGGGGCGGTAACGCCTGTGGCGCGCCTGCGGCCGGTCAAGGTGGCCGGTGTGACCGTGTCCAACGCCACCCTGCACAACATGGACGAAATCGCCCGCCTTGGCCTGCGCATTGGCGATACGGTGATCATTCGCCGGGCCGGCGACGTGATCCCGCAGGTGATGCAGGTGGTGCTGGAGCGTCGTCCGCAAGACGCCCGCCCGGTAGACGTACCAAGCGAGTGCCCGGTGTGTGGTTCGCAGGTCGAGCGTACCCAGCTGGTAAAGCGCAGCAAAGGCAAGGCAACCACCAGCGAAGGCGCAGTGTACCGCTGTGTTGGTCGCCTGGCCTGTGGCGCCCAGCTCAAGCAGGCGATCATTCACTATGTATCGCGCCGTGCCATGGACATCGACGGCCTGGGCGAGAAGAGCGTCGAGCAGTTGGTGGATGAAGGCCTGATCGGCTCACCGGCTGACCTGTACAAGCTGCAGTTCGAGCAGATCGTCGGCCTTGAAGGCTTCGCCGAGGTGTCCAGCAAGAAGTTGCTCGATGCCATTGAAGCCAGCAAGCGCCCGAGCCTGGCGCGCTTCATCTACGCCCTGGGCATTCCTGATGTAGGCGAAGAGACCGCCAAGGTGCTGGCCCGCTCGCTGGGTAGCCTGGCCCGCGTGCAGCAGGCGCTGCCGCAGGTGCTCACCTACCTGCCGGACATCGGCCTGGAGGTTGCCTACGAGATCCACAACTTCTTTGAAGACGAGCACAACCAGAAGGTTATCCAGCAACTGCTCGACAGCGGTATGCAGTTGCAGGACGAAGGCGAGCTGGCTGCCGAGTTCGCTGCCAGCACCACCTTGGCCGGGATGATCGCCAAGCTCGACATCGCCTCCGTCGGCCCGACCGGTGCCGAAAAGTTGGTGGCCAAGCTCGACAGCCTGGACAAGATCATCGCCGCCGACGGCATTGACCTGCGCCAGGCCCTGGCGGCCAAGCAGGCTGACGCGGTGCGCGAGTTCTTCAAGGACGAAGCGAACCAGAAGCTGGCGCGGGACATCGAGGCACAGCTGCTGGCGTTCGGCATGCACTGGGGCTGTGAGAAGAAGGTAGCCGAAGGCTTGCCGCTGGCCGGGCAGACTTGGGTCTTGACCGGGACGCTAGAGCGTATGAGCCGGGACATTGCCAAGGACAAATTGGAAAGCCTGGGGGCCAAGGTAGCCGGTTCCGTTTCTGGCAAGACCCACTGCGTGGTGGCAGGGCCTGGGGCAGGCTCCAAACTGGCCAAGGCTGCTGAGCTGGGTGTGAAGGTGCTGGACGAAGATGCCTTCGTTACCTTCCTGGCTGAGCAGGGCATAGCGGTCTAGGCATCCGCGGCCCCTGTGGGAGCGAGCGTGCCCGCGAACACCGGCGTAGCCGGTGCCATCCATCGCGGCGCCTGCTTCGCGGGCAAGCCCGCTCCCACAGGGACGGTGCTGATTGCGACATTCAAGCGGTGCCTGTGGGGAGGGTTTACCCGCGAGAGGCCCGTCCATGCCGTCTCGACTCTGACAAGTCATTGAGAAATGATGACTTTTTCTCGCCCCGGAGGTTGTATCTGCTCGCAAGACCGGTACAATGGCGCCACTCGCTGCTCAGCGAGGCATGTAGTGGTGGCCCCATCGGTCCCCCCGCATTGATTACCCGTTAACCTGGTCAGGCCCGGAAGGGAGCAGCCATAGCGGGAACATCGAGTGCCGGGGTGTGGCTGGTGGGGCCGCCTCCATTTTCGGGGTCGGAAAACCTCAATCTATAACGAACGCTTTCGTTCTTTCCTGCTTTTCGCCCAGTGCTCCCGCCGCCGACAGCTTCATCAGCCGCTGAAATTTCGGGCATGCCAGATGATCTTTCTCAGGGCATTGCGCTGCATGGCGCAACCCCTTGCTCATGGCCTGCAAGCGCCTGATCCGCGCGTCAAGCTCGTCTGCCTTGGTATTCAGCTTCTGCCGGTCGACCTGCAGGTCCACCAGCATCGCCCCCACTTCATCCAGCGAAAACCCTGCAGCCTGCCCCAGGGCGATCAGCGCCAGCCTGTCCGCCACATCGGCTGCAAACTGTCGTCGCTGGCCGCGCCCTGCCAGGGACTTGAGCAAGCCTTTCTTCTCGTAGTAGCGGAGTGTCGATGCAGGTACGCCTGTGCGTTTGGCGACGTCGGCAATGTCCATTTCGGGCCCTTGACTTGAAGTTGACTTCAACTTTTATGCTGCGCGGCATGGGTAATGACCGTCAACTTTCGAGGGCTTGTTCAATGACGTTTACTTCAATGTTTTTAGCTGCGTTGCCGATTGGCATCGGCGCCACTGTAGTGATGGACCTGTGGGGCCTGCTGCTGAGGCGGTTGGGTGTGGCAACGCTGAACTTTGCCATGGTCGGGCGTTGGGCGGGGCACTTGCTAGGCGGGCGTGTTTCGCACCAAGCGATTGCCAAAGCGGAACCGGTGCGAAACGAGTTGGCGTGGGGATGGGTGATTCACTACGCCACCGGCGTGCTTTTCGCGATGCTGCTGCTTGTGATCGTAGGGGAGGACTGGTTGCGATCGCCTACTCTTTTACCTGCAGTAGTTGTGGGTGTGGGTACAGTCGTGGCGCCGCTGTGCTTCATGCAGCCGGCGATGGGGGCAGGGTTCTTTGCGTCCAGAACGCCGACACCTGCGCGGAACTGTTTGAAGAGCCTGGCCACGCATTTTGTGTTTGGTGTGGGGTTGTTCTTGAGTGCGTATTTACGGGCTTTGGTGTGAAGACAGGGATCCCGATTACAGTAAGCACATGATCAGAGTGCCCACTTTTAAGATAGGTCTGATAACAGTCTAGGAAAGCCCCTACGCGTCAGGCAGGCATAGCGAATTATCCTACGTGTTCCGTCGACTCCCGTCTGATTGTCCCGGTCAACCTCGCCCACTAGGCTTTCGCGGTCGCTGTCAGTTCAGCGATCGGGTGTGGAAGCCTGGGTGGCACATGGGACAGTTGTCATTTATGGCGGCTGTGCGCGGGAGGTATTCATACCTGCCGGGTCTACCGTGTGCCTGGTCTTCCACCCCGCGTACAGTTGCCACCCTAATGCGTGGAAGCAGAAGGGGACAACACAGCCAACACGGAGCTGTCATGAAAAAACTGGTCCCCGATCCGCCCCACGTCTTCGATCTTCCCCAAGGCAAATCCCTTTCCCGCGCGATCAGCGAAGGCATCGTCCCGATGGAGTTCGCGTTGATGAATGTGTCCCACTACCTGATGTTCGCCTACAGCGATAGCCGGCGGGCGCTTGAGCGTATTCAGGACGTAGAAACCAGGCAGTTGTTGGAGCATGGGTTGCGGGCCATGCAGATTGCCTGGGGGCAGGCGGATGCTGTCAGCGTGGCGTTTGAACGTAAAGGCCGGTGACGTTGAGTTTGTGATAGAGATTGTGAGTGTGCCGCACAACGCTGTGGGAGCGGGCGTGCCCGCGAAGAATATAGCGCGGTGGATGGCACGGGCTTCGCCCGTGTTCGCGGGCAAGCCCGCTCCCACAGGGATGGACTGCCCCCAAGAAGTTGGACACCAATCCAACCCTTGGGAGCAGTCCAGGGATAGCGCCAGCTTTTAGAAATTGAGCAAGACAGTTGCTCCCACAGTGTTTGCGCAAGCGTTCGCGAAATGAGCAGGGCCGTTAGTTGCGCTGGCTGTGTGCCGGCATTTTGCTGGGTATTTCGGGCCGGGCCACAGACATACTGTCCGGGTCGCCCGTCCCTCCATACCGCTGCAAAATCCGCTCGATCTCCCCCGACTGCTTCATTCTTACCAACGCCCGCAACAGCCCTTGTGTCGGTATCGCCGGATCGTTGCGCACCATGCACCCCAAATCCTGTTCGTCCAGCACCGCCAGTGTTTGCAGCTGCTGCTCCGCTGGCAATCCCTGGTTGAACCACTGCAACGACAACTGGTTGCTCACCGCATGGCGGTACCGGCCTGCCTGCAGCTTTTGCAGCACCAGCAACTGGCTGCGGCTGTCCTCACGGTGCAGTTGGTCGTTGTCCAGCAGTGGTTGCAGGGTTGAATAGGTGTAGCCCAGCACCGTGCCGATCGCCTGGGGTGGCAGTCGCTCCGGGGGTGTCGGGGTGCTGTCGCCAGCGCGGCCAACCAGCACGTCGCGCTGATGAATCAGCGGGATACTCCACACAAAATCCCTTGGACGGTCGTTGAGCCATTGGGTACTCACGTAGCAACGGACATCTATGTCGCCGCTGCTCATCGCCTCCTCCAGACGCAGGCGGGCCATGACGTGAAACTCGGGGCGAACGCCCACCTCCCTGGCAACGGCTTGCATCAGGTCGTGAAGCAATCCCTCCACTGGCTGATCGTCTTCGATGCGCACCAGCGGCATGCTCCAGCTCTCGGCTACGGAAAAGCGTAGCACCGGCTGGTCAGCCAGGCTGTGGGTAGACCACAGCAGTAACAGGGCCAGCAAACTTCGCAAAGGCAATCCTCCCTGGACAATGCGTCATTCCAAGCTTAGACGACTCGCGCAGGGTGCAATTTTGCCCCCGCTCCGCTAGCATTAGCGATCTTCCGCTCGATCAGGCTACGATGGTTTTTCGATGAGTTATCAGGTTCTTGCACGAAAATGGCGTCCGCGCTCGTTCCGCGAAATGGTCGGCCAGACCCATGTGCTCAAGGCCTTGATCAATGCCTTGGACAACCAGCGCCTGCACCATGCCTACCTGTTCACCGGTACCCGAGGCGTGGGCAAGACGACCATCGCCCGTATCATCGCCAAGTGCCTGAACTGCGAAACCGGCATCACCTCCACGCCCTGTGGCACCTGTTCGGTGTGCCGTGAAATCGACGAAGGCCGCTTCGTCGACCTGATCGAGATCGACGCCGCCAGCCGCACCAAGGTCGAGGACACCCGCGAACTGCTCGATAACGTGCAGTACGCCCCCAGCCGTGGGCGCTTCAAGGTCTACCTGATCGACGAAGTGCACATGCTCTCGACCCACTCGTTCAACGCCTTGCTCAAGACGCTGGAAGAGCCGCCGCCCTACGTCAAGTTCATCCTCGCCACCACCGACCCGCAGAAGCTGCCGGCCACCATCCTGTCGCGCTGCCTGCAGTTCTCGTTGAAGAACATGAGCCCGGAGCGGGTGGTGGAGCACCTCAGCCATGTACTGGCCGCCGAGAACGTGCCGTTCGAGGAAGATGCCCTGTGGCTGCTGGGTCGTGCGGCCGATGGCTCCATGCGTGATGCCATGAGCCTGACCGATCAGGCCATTGCTTTTGGTGAAGGCAAGGTACTGGCCGCCGATGTGCGTGCCATGTTGGGTAGCCTCGACCATGGCCAGGTGTATGGTGTCTTGCAGGCACTGCTCGAAGGCGATGCCAGGGCTTTGCTGGAGGCCGTGCGTAACCTGGCCGAGCAAGGGCCGGACTGGTCGGGTGTTCTGGCCGAAATGCTCAATGTGCTGCACCGTGTAGCCATTGCCCAGGCGCTGCCCGACGCGGTAGACAACGGCCAGGGTGATCGCGAGCGGGTGTTGGCACTGGCTTCGGCGCTGCCGGCCGAGGATGTGCAGTTCTATTATCAGATGGGCCTGATTGGCCGCCGTGACCTGCCCCTTGCGCCGGACCCGCGCGGCGGCTTCGAGATGGTGCTGCTGCGCATGCTGGCGTTCCGCCCGGCCGACACGGACGACGCGCCGAAGCCGGTGCTAAAGCCAGTGGGGATCAGCCAGGCCACAGCTGATCCTGCAGCGCAGGTGGCAGCCCCGGCGTCGGTCGCGCTTTCATCGCCTGTCGCCGCCGTGCCGGCGGAGCCGGTAGCGCAAGTGCCGCAGCTGGAGGTGCCTGCCCCCGCGACGGCTGACCATGAGCCGGAGGCCGAGCCAGACGTTGAGCTGAAGGCCGAAGCCGAGGCCATCTCCGTACCTGAGCCTGTCGCCGAAGTGGTCGACCTGCCGTGGGAAGAACCTGCAGTTGCACCTGCGCCGTCAGCGGCTGAACCTGCGCCTGCCCCGGCTCCTGCGCCCGAGCCTGTTGCCCCGGTGGCGCCCGCACAGGCTACCCCAGCGCACGACGAGCCGCCCTTCGACCCGTCCGCCTACGCTGCCGTGGGGATGGACCGCGACGATGAGCCACCGCTGGACGAAGACTATTACGGCGGCGAAATCGATCCGGCAGGTTTCAGCTACCTGGACGAGTTGGCCGAACATGTTCAGGAAGACGTCTCCAAACCGGCTGCCGAACCGTTGCTGGCAGCCAAACCGGCCACCGGCCTGGCCCTGCAATGGCTGGAATTATTCCCACAGTTGCCTGTGTCCGGGATGACAGGCAACATCGCGGCAAACTGTACGCTGATTGCCGCCGAGGGCGACGACTGGTTGCTGCATCTGGACCCGGGCCAGGGGGCGCTGTTCAACGCCACCCAGCAGCGGCGCCTGAACGAAGCGCTCAACCAGCACCTGGGGCGCACGCTGAACCTGCGCATCGAGCTGATCCTGCCAGAGCAGGAAACCCCGGCTCAGGCGGCGGCACGCAAGCGAGCCGAGCGCCAGCAGGACGCCGTCGCGTCGATCGAGCAGGATCCGTTGATCCAGCAGATGATCAAGTTGTTCGGCGCCAAGGTGCGGCAGGATACTATTGAGCCTGTAGAAGCCCTGGCCAGTCAGGGCCAGTAACGGATAACCATGCGGCCGGCCCGGTGCCGGGCCGCATCACATGACCCAATCGAGGTATACCCCATGATGAAAGGTGGCATGGCCGGCCTGATGAAGCAGGCCCAGCAGATGCAGGAAAAAATGCAGAAGATGCAGGAAGAACTGGCCAACGCCGAAGTCACTGGCCAGTCCGGTGGCGGCCTGGTGAGCGTGGTGATGACCGGTCGTCACGACGTCAAGCGCGTCAGCATCGACCAGAGCCTGATGTCGACTGATGAAGACGACAAGGAAGTACTGGAAGACCTTATTGCCGCTGCGCTGAACGACGCAGTGCGCAAGGTTGAGCAAAGCAGCCAGGAAAAGATGGGCGGCATGACCGCCGGCATGCAGCTGCCGCCGGGCTTCAAGATGCCGTTCTAAGGCATTGAGGTACTCAAAAACGCCGCTGATATCAGCGGCGTTTTTTTGCGTAGATTTCACCCAACTGCGGTCTGCTTTTTTATGTCGGGTGCAACTGTTGTGCTCGAACTTTGAAATTTTGCACGATCACTGTGGGAGCGGGCATGCCCGCGAACACGGGCGAAGCCCGTGCCATCCACTGTGCAGCCTGCTTCGCGGGCATGCCCGCTCCCACAGTGATCACACTAGCTTTCCAGTTTTGTGCAAGGCAGTTGCTCTCATAAAACTGCAGGCCGCGTAGACTTGGGGTGACCTGATTTGACGCCACCGCCCCCGCTGGGTATAAACCGCCTCTTATTGAATTGTCAGGCCTTTCCCATGAGCTTCAGCCCCCTCATCCGCCAACTGATCGATGGCCTGCGCATCTTGCCAGGCGTTGGCCAGAAAACCGCCCAGCGCATGGCCCTGCAACTGCTCGAGCGCGACCGCAGTGGCGGGCTGCGCCTGGCTCAGGCCTTGACCCAGGCCATGGAAGGGGTAGGGCATTGCCGCCAGTGTCGCACCCTCACCGAGCAGGAGCTGTGCCCGCAGTGCGCCGACCCGCGCCGTGACGACACACAGCTGTGCGTGGTCGAGGGGCCGACCGATGTGTATGCGGTGGAGCAGACTGGCTACCGTGGCCGTTACTTCGTGCTCAAGGGGCACCTGTCGCCGCTGGATGGCCTGGGGCCTGAGGCGATCGGTATTCCGCAGCTGATGGCGCGGATCGAAGAGCAGGGCACTTTTACCGAGGTGATCCTGGCGACCAACCCGACGGTGGAGGGGGAGGCGACGGCGCATTACATTGCCCAGTTGCTGAGCGAGAAGGGCTTGGTGGCGTCTCGCATTGCCCATGGTGTGCCGCTGGGCGGTGAGCTGGAGATGGTGGACGGCGGTACCTTGGCCCATGCCTTTGCAGGGCGCCGGCCCATTTCGCTCTGATTCATTGGGGCCGCTTGGCGGCCCATTCACGGGTAAACCCGCGCCTACAAAAAATGCGCGGCCTTTGTAGGAGCGGGTTTACCCGTGAATGGGCTGCAAAGCAGCCCCAAAAGCCCACTCAGTACTCGCTGAGGGAAAACTCGGTCAGGCAGAAGGTAGGCACCCCGGCCGCCTGCAACCGACGCGAGCCGTCCAGTTCCGGCAGGTCGATGATCGCCGCCGCCTCGAACACCTGCGCCCCGGTACGACGTACCAGGTTGGCCGCCGCCAGCAGCGTGCCGCCAGTAGCAATCAGGTCATCGAAGATCAACACCGAATCGCCTTCACACAGACTGTCGGCATGCACTTCCAGGAAGGCCTCGCCGTACTCGGTCTGGTAACCCTCGCTCAGCACGTCAGCCGGCAGCTTGCCCTGCTTGCGGAACAGGATCAGCGGCTTGTTCAACTGGTGGGCAATGATCGAGCCGATCAGGAAGCCCCGCGCGTCCATGGCGCCGATGTGGCTGAATTCCGCCTCGACATAGCGCTCGATGAACTGGTCGGCCACATAGCGCAGCCCGCGTGGCGACTGGAATAACGGGGTAATGTCGCGGAAGATCACACCCGGTTTGGGGAAGTCCACTACCGGGCGGATCAGGGCTTTGAGGTCGAAGGCGTCGCTGTGCATTGTTGCGGGTATCCTGGGAAAACGAATGCCCAAGTATACCCGCTAAACGTGGCCTCAGGCCTCGATTGCACCACCGGCCAGCGCGCACAGCTGGATCGGGTCGAGGATGTGCACTTCCTTGCCCTCGGCGCGCAGCAGGCCGTTCTGCTGGAAGCGGGTGAACACCCGCGACACGGTTTCTACCGCCAGGCCAAGGTAGTTGCCGATTTCGTTGCGCGACATGCTCAGGCGGAACTGATTGGCCGAATAGCCGCGGGCGCGGAAGCGCGCCGACAGGTTGACCAGGAAGGTGGCAATGCGCTCGTCGGCGGTCTTTTTCGACAGCAGCAGCATCATTTGCTGGTCGTCGCGGATTTCGCGGCTCATTACCCGCATCAGCTGGCGGCGTAGCTGTGGCAGTTGCACCGACAGCTCGTCCAGCCGCTCGAAGGGGATTTCACACACCGAAGTGGTTTCCTGAGCCTGGGCCGATACCGGGTAGGCCTCGGTATCCATGCCCGACAGGCCGACCAGCTCGCTGGGCAGGTGAAAGCCCGTGATCTGCTCTTCGCCGCTGTCGCTGAGGCTGAAGGTTTTCAGGGCCCCGGACCGTACTGCGTAGACCGAGCCAAAACTGTCACCCTGGCGGAACAGAAACTCGCCTTTCTTGAGCGGCCGCCCGCGTTTGACGATTTCATCCAGTGCGTCCATGTCTTCCAGGTTCAGCGAAAGAGGCAGGCACAGGGGGGCCAGGCTGCAATCCTTGCAATGGGCCTGGTTGTGTGGGCGCAGTTTGACTGGCTCGGACATTTGAATCGATCCTTGTGGGAAAGCACACATAAGTCGTAAGGGTAACTCACGACACAGGGTGTAGGCCAGTGTGCGCGATGATGGTGCGCGCTGGCGAAACCCCGGCAGGCGGCCTGCCGGGAGTCCATGTGTGCTCATAGTGTGCCTGACAAGGAAGCTTGTCCATGCGGTTGAACGCCTTGTTTTTCAGATCACTCGCGAGAAGCGCTGGCGGTTGTGCATCGTCAGGTAGGCGTCGAACACCATGCATACCGAGCGCGCCAGCAGCCGGCCGGCGGGCAGGATGCGAATGCCCTTGTCGTCCAGGCTGATCAGGCCGTCGCGCTGCAAGGTCAGCAGCTCGGGCCAGAGGTCGTTGAAGTAACCGCGAAAATCCAGGGTGAAAGCCTGTTCGATGGGTTCGAAATCCAGCTCGAAATGGCAGATCAGTTGCTGGATCACCGCCCGGCGTATGCGATCGTCGTGGTTGCACAGCAAGCCGCGCTGGGTGGCCAGTTGGGCGTTGGACAGGCTGTCCTGATAGGTGCTGAGGTCACTGCTGTTCTGGCAGTACAGGTCGCCGATCTGGCTGATCGCCGACACGCCCAGGCCAATCAGGTCGCAATGCCCGTGGGTGGTGTAGCCCTGGAAGTTGCGCTGCAAGGTGCCTTCTTCCTGGGCAATGGCCAGTTCGTCGTCGGGCAGGGCGAAATGGTCCATGCCGATGTAGCGGTAACCGGCGGCGGTCAGTTGGTCGATGGTGGCGTGCAGCATCTCCAGCTTGGCGGCGGCGCTGGGCAGGTCGTTGCTGTCGATGCGCCGTTGCGGCATGAAGCGCTCTGGAAGATGGGCATAGTTGAACACCGACAGGCGGTCGGGCTGCAGGCGGATCACCTCTTCGACGGTGCGGGCGAAGCCTTCCGGGGTTTGCTTGGGCAGGCCGTAGATCAGGTCGAGGTTGACCGAGCGAAACTGTAGCGTGCGGGCAGCCTCGATCAGGGTGCGGGTCTGCTCCAGGCTCTGCAGGCGGTTGATCGCCCGCTGCACGGCCGGGTCGAGGTCCTGCACGCCCAGGCTGACGCGGTTGAAGCCCAGTTCGCGAAGCAGGCCCATGGTCGACCAGTCGGCTTCGCGGGGGTCGATCTCGATGCCGTAGTCGCCGGAATCGTCGTCCAGCAGGTGGAAGTGCTGGCGCAGGGTGGCCATCAGCTGGCGCAGTTCCACATGGCTGAGGAAGGTTGGTGTGCCGCCGCCAAAATGCAGCTGTTCCACACGTTGTTTAGGGTCCAGGTGGCAGGCGATCAACTGGATTTCCTGCTCCAGGCGCTGCAGGTAGGGCGCGGCGCGCGCGCGGTCCTTGGTGATGACCTTGTTGCAGGCGCAGTAGTAGCAGATGTTGGCGCAGAACGGCACATGCACGTACAGCGACAGCGGGCGCACGGCCCGTCGGCTCTCGCGCAGGGCGTTGAGCAGGTCGAACGAACCCACCTCGCTGTGCAGTTGCACGGCGGTTGGGTAAGAGGTGTAGCGTGGCCCGGCGAGATCGTAGCGGCGGATCAGGTCGGTATCCCAACGTAGTTCGTCGAGCATGAGGGTAGTCCCCGGAAAGAGCAGCAGTGCACCGGAGTCTATGGCCGTCTGTAGGAAACTGTGTTGATTTGTATCAAGGGCATTGGGGCTGCCTTGCAGCCCCCGTCAATGCCCCATCAGCCAGTGCTGGTGTGGGCCTGGCAGGGTCCAGACACCGAATAGCATCACCAGCACACCACCCGCCACGCGCACACTGCGTCGCCGCAACAGGGCGTTTACCCGTTCGGCAGCCAGCCCGGTTGCCAGCAACACCGGCCAGGTGCCCACCCCGAACGCCAGCATCAACGCTGCGCTGTAGCCGGCATTGCCCTGGCTGGCCGCCCACAGCAGGGTGCTGTACACCAGCCCGCACGGCAACCAGCCCCATAGGGCGCCCAGCAGCAATGCCCGGGGCAGGCTGGACACCGGCAGCAAGCGCGACGTCAGCGGCTGGATATGCCGCCACAACCCGCGGCCAAGCGCCTCGATGCGGGTCAGCCCGCTCCACCAGCCGGCCAGGTACAGGCCCATGGCAATCAGCAGCAGCGCCGCAGCCACCCGCAGCGCCAGCGCTGCCGGGCTGCTGGCCACGGCCCAGCCTGCCAGGCCCAGCAGCAGGCCGGCGCAGGCATAACTGAGAACGCGCCCGAGGTTGTAGGCCAGCAGCAGGCGCAGGCGCCTGCCACGTTGTTCGGGCGGTATTGCCAGGGTCAGGGCCCCCATCAGGCCGCCACACATGCCCAGGCAGTGGCCGCCACCCAGCAGGCCAAGGACCAGCGCCGAGCCAAGGGGAAGCAGGTCAGGCACGTGGAGGTGGTTCCTTGTCGGTGTCGGTTGGGGCGTCGTCGGGCTTCACGGCCGCCTGGTGGCGCGGGTCCTGATCGTCGAACAGGATGCTGTGGGCGGGGCCTTCAAGGTCGTCGTACTGGCCGCTGTCTACCGCCCAGAAGAAGATGTACACGGCCACGCCGACCAGCAGCAGGGCTGCCGGAATCATGACATAGAGGGCGGGCATGGCGACTTCCTCCCGGATAAAGGGGCTTCGTGGGGCAGCGGGCCCAAGGCCACTGGCATACGGGTCAGGCGCAGGGCATTGAGCACCACGATCAGCGAGCTGACCGACATGCCGATGGCGGCCCACACCGGCGTGATCCAGCCGAGCGCGGCAAACGGCAACATCAGGCCATTATACAGGGTCGCCCACAGCAGGTTCTCGAGGATGTTGCGCCGCGTTCGACGGGCCAGGTCGAAGGCCTGCACCAGCGCTTGCAGGCGGTTGGACAGCAGTACGGCATCGGCGCTGGTCTTGGCAAGGTCGGTGGCGCTACCCATGGCGATGCTGATGTCGGCAGCGGCCAGCACCGGCACATCGTTGACACCGTCGCCAAGCATCAGCACCTTGCGCCCCTGTGCCTGCAGGGCTTTCAGCCGGTCAAGCTTGTCGTCTGGCCGCAGGCCGCCAATGGCCTGGTCGATGCCCAGTTGTGCGGCCACTTCGGCAACCATCGGCGAGCTGTCGCCCGACAGCAGCAGCGTGCGCCAGCCACGTGCCTTGCAGGCAGCGAGCAGGGCAGGGGCATCGTCGCGCAGACGGTCGTCCAGGCCAAACCAGGCCAATGGCCCCTGGCGGTCGCCCAGCAGCAGCCATTGGCCGCGAGGCTCCGGCAC
The DNA here is from genome assembly GCF_043103865.1 of Pseudomonas sp. yb_5. Taxonomy (NCBI): domain Bacteria; kingdom Pseudomonadati; phylum Pseudomonadota; class Gammaproteobacteria; order Pseudomonadales; family Pseudomonadaceae; genus Pseudomonas; species Pseudomonas sp. yb_5. The sequence continues at coordinate 7,830 of NZ_JBICKE010000011.1, read as the reverse complement.
GGCGGGGATCTGCGCGCCGCTCAAGGCGCAGACGAAGGTGGCCTGACCAATGCGCAGGCGCTGCCCGTCCACCAGCCCTTCCAGGCCCAGGCCAGGTACGGTCTGCACATCATCGGCAGGCGTGGCGGTACGGCCGAAGGCGCGGGCGATGGGGTGTTCGGAGCGGTTTTCCAACGCGGCGGCAAGAGCCAGGCAGCGGTCGGCTGCCTGGTTGCCGAGCGGGCGAATGCTGCGCAAGGTCAGGCGGCCCTCGGTCAGTGTGCCGGTCTTGTCGAAGATTACCGTGTCGATCTGGTTCAGGCCTTCCAGCACATGGCCGCGGGTCACCAGCAGGCCGAGCTTGTGCAAGGTGCCGGTGGCGGCCGTAAGCGCAGTTGGCGTGGCCAGCGACAGCGCACAGGGGCAGGTCGCCACCAGCATCGCCAGCACGATCCAGAACGCCCGCGTCGGGTCCAGGTGCCACCACCACAGGCCGATGGCAACGGCGGCCAGCAGCGAAAACAGCAGGAACCACTGCGAGGCACGGTCGGCAATTTCCGCCAGGCGCGGTTTTTCGGTCTGTGCACGCTCCAGCAGGCGGACGATGGCCGACAACCGTGAATCGTGACCGAGGGCTTCGACTTCCACGTTCAGGGTGCTTTCGACATTCAACGTGCCGCCGGTGACCCGCTCGCCCACCTGGCGGGGTTGTGGCAGGTATTCGCCGGTCAGCAGTGATTCGTCGACGCTGGAGCGGCCTTCTACTATACGCCCGTCGGCCGGGATTACCGCGCCTGGCAGCACTTGCACGGTGTCACCGCAGCGCAGTTCGCCAAGGAGGATGCGCTCGCTGCGGCCGATGGCGTCCAGGCGCAGGCATGAGGCCGGCAGCAGGTTGACCAGCTGGGCAGTGGCCGCAGCCGTGCGTTCTCGGGCTCGGCGTTCCAGGTAGCGGCCGGTGAGGAGAAACAGGGCAAACATGCCCACGGTGTCGAAATACAGCTCGCCGCTGCCGGTGATGGCCGTCCAGATGCCAGCGCCGAAGGCCAGGCCAATGGCCAGCGACACTGAAACGTCCATGGTCAGGTGGCGGGTGCGCAGGTCGCGTGCCGCGCCTTTGAAGAACGGCGCGCAGCTGTAGAACACGATGGGGATGGTGAGGAACAGTGCCACCCAGCGCAGAATGGTGTGCAGTTCGGGCGACAGGTCGATGTTGAACTCCGGCCAGGTGGCCATGGTTGCCATCATCGCCTGGAACCACAGCAGCCCGGCCACGCCCAGGCGGCGCAAGGCGCTACGGTTCTCCCGGGCCAGCTGTTCGGTAGCCTGGTCGGGCTGATAGGGATGGGCGGCGTAGCCGATCTGTCGTAGCTCGGTGAGCAGGCGCGACAGCGGTAGCTGGTTGTCGTCCCAGTTCAGCAGCAGGCGGTGATTGGACAGATTCAGGCGCGCTTCGGCGACACCGGGCAGGTTGCGCAAGTGCTTTTCGATCAGCCAGCCGCAGGCGGCGCAACTGATGCCCTCGACAAGCAAGGTGGTTTCGGCCAGCTCGCCCTGGTGGCGGACGAAGGTTTGTTGCACGTCGCTGCGGTCGTAGAGGGCCAGTTCGTCCTGCAGTTGCTTGGGCAGGGCTTCGGGGTTGGCGCTGTTGTCGCTACGGTGCTGGTAGTAATGTTCCAGGCCTCCAGCGACGATCGACTCGGCCACCGCCTGACAGCCTGGGCAGCAGAACTGCCGGGGCTGGCCGAGGACCACGGCGGTGAAGCGGCTGCCGGTGGGGACGGGCAGGGCGCAGTGGTAGCAGGGGGTGGGTTGGGTCATAGGGCAGACACTGCTCAGGCAGATAGGAAACCCTGTGGGAGCGGGCGCGCCCGCGAATGCGTCAGACCTGGAAATACCTTTGCCTGAGCTATCGCATTCGCGGGCGTGCCCGCTCCCACAGGGATTTGCGGTATTGCTACTGTTGGTGTTCGGCGCCTTGCAGTGCCTCATCACCCAACTGCAAGGTCACACCATGCGCCACTTTTTCCTCTTCGAACAAGCGCCACACCTGGCCCCCTTCGCTACCCAGCAGTTCGACAAAGCGGCGCCCGTCGACCTTGTCTTCCAACTGCCCCACATAGCGCCCTGCTTCGACCCGGCTCAGTAGCACCTTGCGGTCCTTCTCTGGCTGGGTTGGCGAAATCAGGTTCAGCTCCAGGCTTTGCGGGTCGCTGTTACCGGTCAGGCGCAGGTCTGCTTCGCCGGTCAGTTCGTCCAGATGCACGCTGGCTTTCAGGCCCAGCTGCTGCGCCAGCAGCTCGCGGTCCAGCGAGCGGTTGATGCCCTTGCCGGCCTCGTAGTAGTTGTCGTTCACCAGGTTGTCCGGGTTGTGCACAGCGATGCTGACCATGGTCAGGCTCAGGCACACCGAGGTGGTAAGGATGCCGATGATGATCCAGGGCCAGAGGTGTTTGTACCAGGGGCTGGCGGCGGTGGCGGCAGGCATTGTGCGTTATCTCTCTTAGCGGATCTGTGGGCCGATGAAACGGCTCTTGGCTTCAACCTGGGCGTCACTGTCGTCGGCGCTCTTGAGGATGAAGGTGATTTCGTTGGTGGTCGATGGCAGTTTCTCGGGGGCGACCGACAGCTGCACGGGAAGGCTGACGATATCACCGGCTGCCACGCGGATTTCGCGTTGGCCTTCGAGCTTGAGGTCCGGCAGGCCGGCGGCGTCCAGCACGTAGACGTGATCGCGCTGGTCCTTGTTCATCACCTTCAGGCTATACACGTTCTCGATCCGCCCCTGTGCGTTTTCGCGGTACAGCACGCGGTCTTTGCTGACGTCGAAGCCGACCAGCGAACGGGTAGCGAAGGCCGTCGCCAGCCCGACCATCATCACCAGCAGTACCACGGCATAGCCGATCAGGCGCGGGCGCAGCATGTGGGTCTTCTGCCCGGACAGGTTGTGTTCGGTGGTGTAGCTGATCAGCCCTTTGGGGTAGTTCATCTTGTCCATGATGCTGTCGCAGGCATCGATACAGGCGGCGCAGCCGATGCACTCGATCTGCAGGCCGTCACGGATATCGATGCCGGTAGGGCAGACCTGCACGCACATGGTGCAGTCGATGCAGTCACCCAAGCCTTGGGCCTTGTAGTCAGCGTCTTTTTTTCGTGGCCCGCGGGTTTCGCCGCGGCGTGGGTCGTAGGACACGATCAGCGTGTCCTTGTCGAACATCACGCTCTGGAAGCGTGCATAGGGGCACATGTACACGCACACCTGTTCGCGCAGCCAGCCGGCGTTGCCGTAAGTGGCGAGGGTGAAGAAACCGACCCAGAAGTAGGCCCAGCCATCGGCCTGGCCCGTGAAGAATTCGATCACCAGTTCACGGATCGGCGAGAAGTAGCCGACAAAGGTCATGCCGGTGACAAAGCCGATCAGCAGCCACAGGCTGTGCTTGGCGAATTTGCGCAGGAACTTGTTGCCGCTCATGGGGGCTTTGTCGAGCTTCATGCGCTGGTTGCGGTCACCCTCGGTGACCTTTTCGCACCACATGAAAATCCAGGTCCACACGCTTTGCGGGCAGGTGTAGCCGCACCACACCCGGCCGGCGAACACCGTGATGAAGAACAGGCCGAAGGCGGCGACGATGAGAATGCCCGAGAGCAGGATGAAGTCTTGCGGCCAGATGGTGGCGCCGAAGATGTAGAACTTGCGCTCGGGCAGGTTCCACCACACGGCCTGGTGACCGCCCCAGTTCAGCCACACGGTGCCGAAGTACAGCAGGAACAGTGCGGCACCACCGACCATGCGCAGGCGACGGAACAGGCCGGTGAAGGCGCGAGTGTAGATTTTTTCGCGGGAGGCATAGAGGTCGACGGAATCCTTCCCTTTGTTGGCGGGCGGGGTTACATCATGTACCGGAATTTGCTTGCTCATCATCAAGTCCCACGGCAGTGGAGAAACGCCGCGGCCAGTGCGTGCGGGCCGCAGTCTCGCGCAATCTGCTAGCGCTCTGCGGACCATGATACGCCGCTGATGGCAGTATGGGTTCGCACTGCGACCTTTAGTCGCGTTGGGTTCGTGGTATGAAACGTGTTATGGCGGGTGTCAATTGATCCAGGTCACTTGCCTGCGAGAAATGCTGTGCCAGTACCGGCCTCTTCGCGGGTAAACCTGCTCCTACAAGGATCCTGTGTAGGAGCGGGTTTACCCGCGAAGAGGCCAGGCCTGCCTTACTCAGCCTTGGCCGGTTCAGCCTGGTGCGACAGGCTGTAAACATAAGCCGCCAGCAAGTGCACCTTGTCGTTGCCCTGCAGCTGCTCCTGGGCCGGCATCTGCCCCTGGCGACCATAACGAATGGTCTGCTGCAATTGGGCAAAGCTCGAACCGTAGATGAACGCCTGCGGGTGGGTCAGGTTCGGTGCACCCATGGCGGGCGTACCTTTGCCTTCCGGGCCGTGGCAGGCCACGCAGTTGGCAGCAAAGATCTTCTGCCCGTTCTCGACATCGGCTTTCGCGCCCTCAGGCAGTGTGCGGCCATCGAGTTTGCTGACCACGAATGCAGCCACATCGGCCACTCCCTGGTCACCGATCACTTCGGCCCAGGCCGGCATCACGCCATGGCGACCACCCATGATGCTGGTCTTGATGGTTTCCGGCTCGCCACCCCAGCGCCAGTCATTGTCGGTGAGGTTGGGGAAGCCGAAGGCGCCCTTGGCGTCGGAACCGTGGCACACCGAGCAGTTGGAGGCGAACAGCCGCGCGCCCATTTTCAATGCCTGTGGGTCCTTGGCCACCTCCTCGATGGGCATGGCTGCGAACTTGGCGAAAGTCGGCCCGAAGCGGGCGTCGGCCTTGGCCATTTCCTTTTCCCACTCGTGCACGCCGGTCCAGCCCGGCTGGCCGTTGGAAAACTCGGTCCGCTTGTCGTTATCCAGGTATGAATAGCCCGGCAGGACGCCTTTCCAGTTGCCCAGGCCCGGGTACAGCACCAGATAGCCGAGGGCGAAGATGATGGTGCCGACGAACAGCCAGAACCACCATTGCGGCAGCGGGTTGTCGTATTCCTCGATGCCATCGAAGGCATGCCCGACGGTTTCGTCGGTAACCTCTTCGCGCTGGCCCTTGCGGGTCGACAGCAGCAGCCAGGTCAACGAGAAGATGGTGCCCAGGGTCAGGACGGTAACGTACAGACTCCAGAAGGTTGTCATTGTTGTTTGCTCCCAGAAGCTTTTGCTTGCTCGACGTGCCGAGTGGCCTCGGGGTCATCCGCGAAGGGCAGTTGGGTCGCTTCGTCGAAGTCCTTTTTACGCCGTGGGTTGAATACCCACAGTGCCAGGCCCACGAAGGCCACCATCACCACGACGGTGCCCAGGCCGCGAATCATCCCGATATCCATCAGCGTCACCGTTTGCTCTTGATGATGGTGCCAAGACCCTGCAGGTACGCGACGATGGCGTCCATTTCGGTCTTGCCCTTGACCGCGTCACGTGCGCCGGCAATGTCCGCGTCGGTGTACGGGGTGCCGAGTGTGCGCAGCACTTCCATCTTCTTCGCGGTGTCTTTGCCGTCGAGCTTGTTCTCGACCAGCCACGGGTAGGACGGCATCTTCGATTCCGGTACCACGTTGCGCGGGTTGTACAGGTGCGCACGGTGCCAGTCATCGGAGTAGCGGCCACCGACGCGGGCCAGGTCCGGCCCGGTGCGCTTGGAACCCCACAGGAACGGATGGTCCCACACGCTCTCACCGGCTACCGAGTAATGGCCGTAACGCTCGGTTTCGGCACGGAACGGGCGGATCATCTGCGAGTGGCAGCCCACGCAGCCTTCGCGGATGTAGATATCACGGCCTTCCAGCTCCAGCGCGGTGCGCGGCTTCATGCCCTCGACCGGCTTGTTGGTGACGTCCTGGAAAAACAGCGGGACGATCTGGGTCAGGCCACCGACGCTCACGGCGATGACCATGAAGAAGGCCAGCAGGCCTATGTTCTTCTCGACGGCTTCATGCTTCATCAGTGCGCTCCCACAACGACGATCTTGGCGGCCTCTTCAGCCTGTGCCGGGTTGGCGGCACGTACGGTACGGAACACGTTGTAGGCCATCAGCAGCATGCCGCTGGCGAAGAACGCACCGCCCAGGGCGCGGACGATGTAGCCGGGGTGGCTGGCCTGCAGGGCTTCCACGAAGGAGTAGGTGAGGGTGCCGTCATCGTTGATGGCGCGCCACATCAGGCCCTGGGTGATGCCGTTGACCCACATCGAGGCGATATACAGCACGGTGCCGATGGTGGCCAGCCAGAAGTGCGCATTGATCAGGCCGATGCTGTGCATCTGCTCGCGGCCGTAGAGTTTCGGGATCATGTGGTACACGGCGCCGATCGAAATCATTGCCACCCAGCCGAGGGCGCCGGCGTGGACGTGGCCGATGGTCCAGTCGGTGTAGTGCGACAGTGAGTTCACGGTTTTGATGGCCATCATCGGGCCTTCGAAGGTGGACATGCCGTAGAACGCCAGCGACACCACCAGGAAGCGCAGGATCGGGTCGGTGCGCAGTTTGTGCCAGGCGCCCGACAGGGTCATCATGCCGTTGATCATGCCGCCCCAGCTTGGCGCCAGCAGGATGATCGACATTACCATGCCCAGCGACTGCGCCCAGTCAGGCAGGGCGGTGTAGTGCAGGTGATGCGGGCCGGCCCAGATGTACAGGGTGATCAGTGCCCAGAAGTGCACGATCGACAAGCGATACGAGTAGATCGGTCGCTCGGCCTGCTTGGGCACGAAGTAATACATCATCCCCAGGAAACCGGTGGTGAGGAAGAAGCCCACGGCGTTGTGGCCGTACCACCACTGGATCATCGCGTCGGTGGCGCCGGAGTAGGCCGAGTACGACTTGAACAGGCTCACCGGCAGCGAGATGTGGTTGACGATGTGCAACATCGCAGTCACCACGATGAAGGCGCCGTAGAACCAGTTGCCGACATAGATGTGCTTGGTCTTGCGCTTGACGATGGTGCCGAAGAACACCAGGCCGTAGGTAACCCAGACGATGGCCAGCAGGATCGCCAGCGGCCACTCGAGCTCGGCGTATTCCTTGGTGGTGGTGTAGCCCATCGGCAGGGTGATCAGCGCGCCGACGATCACGGCTTGCCAACCCCAGAAGGTGAAGGCGGCCATGCTGTCGGAGATCAGCCGGGTCTGGCAGGTGCGCTGCACCACGTAGTAGCTGGTGCCGAACAGCGCACAGCCCCCGAAGGCGAAGATCACCAGGTTGGTGTGCAGCGGGCGCAGGCGGCCGAAGCTGGTCCAGGGAAGGTCCAGGTTCAGCTGCGGCCACACCAGCTGCGAGGCGATGAAGACGCCGAGGCCCATGCCAAGGATCCCCCAGACCACCGTCATGATGGCGAACTGGCGGACGACCTTATAGTTATAAGCAGTCGGACTGATTGCTGTGCTCATTCTAAGGTTCCACGGTTTTGATGTTCTTGTTGGTCGAAAAATCGGCGCCAGTATTGATAACCGGCAAGGTTACCGCAACGCAACTTTGGTACGCCGACCCGTGTCCAGACCCGTTCACCGATGTCCCGCAGGGATCGGGTCTGGGCGATTGTACACAAATAAATATTTGTAATGTGTACCGTTTTTCACCTTTTTCTGATCGATCGGTCAGGCTTTTTCTGGGGCGGCGACAGGCCATGCGCCGCGTCTGCTCCGGTCCTTTCGGAGCGAAGCCCACTGAGGCAACAAGCTTAGTTGTGTTCGGTGGGGGTGCAAGGGAAGGGGACTGAGGCTGGTAGTGGGGCGGGGGAGTGCAAGGCTTGAGGGTTATGTGGGGCGGGGGGTGTAAGGTTTGGGGGGTGATGGGGCGGGGGT
>NZ_JBICKE010000119.1:0-11864 GCF_043103865.1 Pseudomonas sp. yb_5 | reverse complement strand
CGAGCAGAAACGCTTTCTTTGGCAAGGGCTGCGGATGTTGCAGGAGGAGGTGCCGGGACAGAGCAGTTTGTACCTGTATGAGCCGGGTAGCTATGCGCCGCTGGCGCGAGTCGATCAGGCTGAAGGGGAGGAGCAAAAGCTTTATTACTTCCATACCGATCAGATCGGTACGCCGATCGAGCTGACCAATAGCGAGGGTGAGATCGTTTGGCAGGCGACCTATCGCTCGTGGGGCTCGGTAGAGCAGCTAGTAGTTAGTGAGGTGGAGCAGAATATACGATTCCAAGGTCAATATTTTGATTGCGAATCGAGCCTGCACTACAATACTTTTCGATTCTACGATCCAGAAGTTGGACGATTTGTGAATCAAGACCCAATTGGATTATTGGGAGGAGCTAACCTGTGTAGCTATGGAGTCAATCCGATATCTTGGATTGATCCTTGGGGATGGAGTGCAAAGCCTTCACATTCCCCTGATGTTGCCAAATGGCTAGATAAAGGTGGTTCTGTGCATATGGAGATTGACGGACGAACATGGGTTTATAAAGATTGAGAGGGTAATGTAGTAAGGTATCCCGACGGCCATCCTGACTTTACTCCTTTTGAACGACAGCAAGTTGATGTTCCTGACTTGAAGGGGAATCACGGTAAAAATCCTGGTGGTGATTTTGGCAAGGCAGATGCACTTGCACCTCAGGGTAATGCAGACTATTCGAAAAATACTTGGCATCATCACGAGAATATGAAGACGATGCAGGAAGTTCCTAAAAAATTCACAACAGGTTCACCCATTCGGGTGGTGTTAAGAATATGAAATCAAGCTGTTAATAGGGTCGAAAAATGCCTATAGTTTACAAAGCTGGTTTGACTGATGCTGAGATAAACTCACTTGAGGCAGCAGTTAATGTTACTTTGCCTAGTGCGTATAGAAACATACTGGCACGCATGAATGGTTTTTATTTGACTGATCCTGATTTTGGGCAGTTGCCGTTGAAGTCTGTTCAAGACGGGGAGGTGAGTTTTGATCGTTTGTTTGGGGTTATACCGGGAGAGGAATGCAACGATATTATTAGCTTTAATCAAGAATTTATTTCTGAGTTGGCATTTGTTAATGGCGTTTTGGCGATTGGGGAAGATGGGGGGGGGAACCCTTACGTGATAGTTACTGAGCCTGGGCGAGAAGGGGTTTATTATTGGGATAGAACCCACTTGCACGAATCTGACCCCATTAATAAATATGATATAGCGGAGCAAGGTGATAGCGGTCATCTTTATAAAATAGCAGAAGGTTTCGATGATTTTTATTCTTTGATTTTAGCGTCGCTGCCCGATGACGTTGAAATGATGGAAGAAAACTGAGGTGGGTGGTGATGGGGTGACATCGATTCAATCGAAATATGGCAAATATTGAAGGGTGCGATTTTTTTGATCTTGGCCATAATAATGTTTCGAACGTTGCCTTTCGGGTGGACGTTGCGTCAGTGCCGGCTGTTTAATAGTATGCAGGTTTATCTGGCTCTGCTAGATATTGGTAGAGCCAGCCTCTTGTTAACATGGAGTCCCTAGGTTGTGCTTAAGAGTATTGTATAAGTGCAGTCAGCTCGGAGGGCAGCCACTACACCCCCAAAACCGCGACAGCCTGTTCTTTCTCTTTTTCTACTTCGGTGAAGTACCGGACACCAACAGCGAAGTGCCGCTGCAATGAATCACCGACTGTACCCGCGTGCACCTGCACTACGACAACCCGCTGGGTCGCCTGACCGACATCAAGCGGGTGGTGAACAACAAAGCGGTGGAAACCCTCACCTAGTACCAGTTGCTGGCCAGATAACTGAGGGCTTTGCCCAGGGCATTCTGCGACGTTACCTGTGGGTGCGGTTTTCTCCAAACCTACAAAATCTGGGGATTCGACTATGTTCGCGCCTGCCTACCTTGCACATGCCTTTTGTAGCGAAGAGTTGTAGCAAAAGGGCCGCAAAGAGCGGCCCCCAAAAATCTCAATGCATAAAGAACCAGATCAGAATGATCACCGGAATCGGCACCCCAATCATCCAAAGCAGTATCGAGCGCATGGCCTTTCTCCTTGTTCGATGGTGACAAGAAAGGTGCAGCCGCCATGCCAGTTGTATCAAAAAACTACATTCATAAAAATCAGAGACTTACCCTCCAAGCCGCCTGAGCAAACCGTGCAATATGCAGGATCCACGCCCTTGCACCTGGGTGTTCTGCAATGCACTATCCACCCATGATCGCCACCACCCTCCCCGACGGCCCCGAGCAAACCCCGCTTACCGCCGAAATCGTGCTGCGCTACCACCTCTGCTGGAAGCATCGCGACCTCGACGGTGTCATGGCGCTCTACCACCCCGATATCCAGTACCACGACTTCTTTCAGAACCGCGTGCTCGGCCATCAGGAACTGCGCGACTACGTACGCGCCTGCCTGCCCCATGAAGCGGGCGAGGACATCGTCCACAGCGACCGCATCCGCGTCGATGGCTGCACCGCATTCATCCAGTATCAGGTCACGGTGCAGGGCGGTGACGGCCTGGTTGCGTTCCAGTCCAGCGAGGCGATCACCGTCAGGGACGGGCTGATCTGGCGGGTCAACGAATACGCCACGCTGGTCCGCCAGAACGGCACAGGCCACGCCAACAGCGGCCCGCGCCCCGCCACCAGCCGCCTGGGCCTGTCGCCCCGGCAGTTGTCGACCATGGCCCAGGACCTGGAGCACTACTTCCAGCGTCAACGCCCCTACCTCGACCCGGAGCTCGACCTGCAACAGGTCGCCGACGCCAGCGGCTACAGCCGCAACCAGATTTCCTACCTGCTCAACCAGGTGCTGGGGCAGAGCTTCTACCGCTACGTCAACCAGGCACGCCTGCAGCACCTGATGGCCAGCCTCGGCGATGATAGCGTCGAGGCGACGATCGACGAGCTGGCCTTCAGTGCCGGCTTCAACTCGCTGTCGGCGTTCTACAAGTGCTTCCGTGAGCACACCGGGCTAACGCCCAAGGCCTACCTGAAGCAAATTTCCCTGCGTGCACGCACGTAAGACAGCTGCCCGCTGACACCACTACGATCGCCCACAGACCTTGACGGATGTGGAGCCGAACCCGATGCAACCCCTGCGCACGCTCAGCCTGTGGATGGACCAGCTCGACGAGCCGCTGTGCGCGCGCCCGGCACTGCGCAATGACCTCGACGTTGACGTGTGCATCATCGGTGCCGGCTATACCGGCCTTTGGACCGCGTACTACCTCAAGCGCCAGGCACCCCAGCTGAACATTGCGGTGATCGAAGCCCAAATCGCCGGCTTCGGCGCTTCCGGCCGTAATGGGGGCTGGCTGATGGGCAACCTGCTAGGCGAAGACCGCCTGCTCGGCACCCTCTCGCCGCAACAGCGCCGCGCCAGCATCGACCTGCTGCACGGCATCCCTGATGAAGTGCATCGCGTGTTGCAAAGCGAAGGCATCGACTGTGACTACCGCAAAGGCGGCGTGCTGTATTGCGCGGCGCGCTACCCCGAGCAGGAACGTAGCCTGCGCGCCTACCTCGACGACTTGTATCGCCAAGGCATGTCCGAGGACGACTACCGCTGGCTGAGCCCCGAGCAGTTGGGGAGCCAACTGCGGGTCAGCAATGCGTTTGGAGCCATTTACAGCCCGCACACGGCGACCATCCAGCCAGCCAAGCTGGTGCGCGGCCTTGCCCGGGCAGTAGAGGCGCTGGGCGTATCGATCTACGAAAACACCCCGGCCATCGACTGGCAGCCGAGCGAGGTGCGTACCCCGCTGGCACAGATTCGCTGCCAGTGGATGGTGCCTGCCGTGGAGGGTTACGCCGCCAGCCTGCCGCCACTGGGCAAACATCAGTTGCCGGTACAGAGCCTGCTGGTGGCCACCGAGCCGCTGCCGGAGGCTACCTGGGAGCAGATTGGCCTGAGCCAGGGCCAAGCCTTCAGTGAAAGCAGCCGCCAGGTCACCTACGGCCAGCGCACCGCCGACAACCGCCTGGTCTTCGGTGCCCGCGGTTGCTACCGCTTCGGTGGGCGTCTGCGCGAAAACTTCAACCTCGACGAACACGAAGTCGAACTGCGCCGCTACCTGTTCGGCGAACTGTTCCCGCAGCTCAAACAGGTACGCATCACTCATACCTGGGGCGGCAACCTCGGCATGGCGCGACGCTTCCGCCCACACATGCTCTGCGACCGCCAGCGCGGCATCGCCCTTGCCGGCGGCTACGGCGGCGAAGGCGTCGGGGCTACCAACCTGGGCGGACGCACCCTGGCGGCGCTGATCCTCAACCAGCGCAACGAGCTGACGGCGCAACCCTGGGTGCTCGACAACCGCCCGCTATCAAGCCTGGCCAGCTGGCCCCCCGAGCCCTGCCGCTGGCTGGGCTACAACGCGATCATCCAGAGCTTCGTCCACGAGGACCGGACCCTCGCCAACCCCGCCAGCGCGCCGTGGAGGCGGCGCCTGGCCATATCGCTTGCGGACTTCATGGAAGGCTTCATGCACTGACTTCCCTTAACACTCGTACAGGATCCACCGGTCATGAGCATCACCCAGTTCAAGAACACCGAATTTGCCGTGCTCGACAGCTCCAACCCGGTCGCGGTACCGCTCGGCGAACCCGTGGCAGTCACGTCAGTCACCTGCGTGGAGCGCAGCGATGGCGTTGAAACCGGCATCTGGGAATGCACCCCAGGGCGCTGGCGGCGGCAGATCGTGCAACAGGAGTTCTGCCATTTCATCAAGGGCCGCTGCACGTTCACCCCCGACGGTGGCGAGCCTCTGGTCATAGAAGCCGGAGACGCATTGATGCTACCGGCCAACAGCACCGGCACCTGGGACATCCAGGAGACCGTGCGCAAGACCTACGTGCTTGTTTTCTGATCCGCTGATCGCCTGCCTTCGATAACAACAGACAAAGCAAGGTAAACCCGACATGCGCACCTTCCTCCTCGCCCCTCTGATGCTGGCCGCCAGCGTGGCCAGCGCCGCTGAAACGGTGAAGATCTACAACTGGTCCAGCTACGTGGCCCCCGATACGTTGAAGAACTTCCAGCAAGCCAGCGGCATCGTGCCCACCTACGACGTGTACGACAGCAATGAAACCCTCGATGGCAAGCTGATGACCGGCAATTCCGGCTACGACGTGGTGTTCCCCTCCAACCACTTCATGGCCCGGCAGATTCAGGGCAAGGCTCTGAAGCGCCTGGACAAGTCACAGTTACCCAACTGGCACAACCTCAACCCGATGCTGCTCAAGGCGCTGGAGGTGAACGACCCGGGCAACCAGTACGGTTTCCCGTACCTGTGGGGCAGTACCGGCATTGGCTACAACATCGACAAGGTCAAGGCAGTGCTCGGCGACAACGCGCCGGTGGACTCCTGGGACCTGATCTTCAAGCCCGAGTACATGAGCAAGCTGAAAAGCTGTGGGGTCGCGGTGCTGGACAATGGCCCCGAACTGCTGCCGATCGCCCTGCACTACCTGGGCTTGCCCCATCACAGCCAAGACCCCAAGGACTACGAGAAGGCCAAGGAACTGCTGATGAAGGTGCGGCCGTACATCAGCTATTTCCACTCGTCCAAGTACACGGGCGACCTGGCCAACGGCGATATCTGCGTAGTGGTGGGGTTCTCAGGGGATGTGCTGCAGGCGAAGAACCGCGCCGACGAGGCGAACAATGGCGTGAAGGTGGGCTATTCGATACCCAAGGAGGGCGCGCCGATGTGGTTCGACATGGTCGCCATGCCCGTCGATGCGCCGGATGAAAAGGCCGGATATGCCTACATGAACTACCTGCTGCAGCCGGAAGTGATGGCCAACATCAGCAACCATGTGCAATACGCGAACGGCAACCTCAAGGCAGACGGGCCGGTGGACCCGGCGATGAAGGGTAATACGATGATTTACCCGAGCGACGAGGTGATGGGCAAGCTGTATGCGCTGGAGGCGATGCCGGCGAAGATCGACCGTATTCGTACGCGAATCTGGACCAGTATCAAAGCAGGGAACTGATTTCAGTCGTTACGACGTCCTTGTGGGAGCGGGTTTACCCGCGAATGCGGTGTTGACTCTACCGACGCATTCGCGGGTAAACCCGCTCCCACAGGGGTCAAGAGCAAGCTCTCGCGATCAGTGGTGCTCGCGGGTAGCGCGGAACTTGATGTCCGGCCAGCGCTCTTCCATCAGCGCCAGGTTGACCCGGGTCGGCGCCAGGTAGGTCAGGTGACCGCCGCCGTCGATGGCCAGGTTTTCCATGGCCTTGGTCTGGAATTCCTCGAGCTTCTTCTTGTCATCGCAGCTGATCCAGCGCGCGGACCAGACGGTGATAGGCTCGTAGGCGCACTCGACCTTGTACTCTTCCTTCAGACGGCTGGCGACCACGTCGAACTGCAGCACACCGACCGCACCCAGGATGATGTCGTTGCTGCGCTCAGGGAAGAACACCTGAGTAGCACCTTCTTCGGCCAGCTGCTGCAGGCCTTGACGCAGTTGCTTGGATTTCAGCGGGTCTTTCAGGCGTACGCGGCGGAACAGCTCCGGCGCGAAGTGCGGAATACCGGTGAAGCCCAGCGCCTCACCTTCGGTGAAGGTGTCGCCGATCTGGATGGTGCCGTGGTTGTGCAGGCCGATGATGTCACCGGCAAAGGCCTCTTCCAGCTGCTCACGCTCGGAGGAGAAGAACGTCAGCGCATCGCCGATACGCAGATCTTTGTTCAAGCGCACATGGCGCATTTTCATGCCTTTCTCGTACTTGCCCGAGCAGATGCGCATGAAGGCGATACGGTCGCGGTGTTTCGGGTCCATGTTCGCCTGGATCTTGAACACGAAGCCGGTGAACTTCTCTTCCACAGGCTCCACGGTACGCTCGTTGGCCACACGGCCAAGCGGACGCGGCGCCCAGTCGACCACGGCGTCGAGCACGTGGTCGACACCGAAGTTGCCCAGCGCAGTACCGAAGAATACCGGGGTCAACTGACCGTTGATGAACTCTTCCTGGTTGAACTCGTGGCAGGCGCCCTGCACCAGCTCCAGTTGCTCGACGAACGCGTCGTACTGGTCGCCCAGGTGTGCGCGGGCTTCGTCCGAGTCCAGTTTCTGGATGATCTTGGCTTCGGTGCGCTCGTGGCCGTGGCCCGGGGTGTAGACGATGATGTAGTCGCCAGTGAGGTGGTACACACCCTTGAAGTCACGGTAGCAACCGATTGGCCAGGTGATTGGCGCGGCCTTGATCTTCAGAACGGCTTCGATCTCGTCGAGCAGTTCGATCGGGTCGCGGATATCACGGTCGAGTTTGTTGATGAAGCTGACGATTGGCGTGTCGCGCAGCCGGCACACGTCCATCAGGGCGATGGTACGCGGCTCTACACCTTTACCGCCATCGAGCACCATCAGCGCCGAGTCCACCGCGGTCAGGGTGCGGTAGGTGTCTTCGGAGAAGTCTTCGTGGCCCGGGGTGTCGAGCAGGTTGATCATGTGCTCGCGATACGGGAACTGCATCACCGAGGTGGTGATGGAGATGCCGCGCTGCTTCTCCATTTCCATCCAGTCGGAGGTGGCGTGGCGGTCGGACTTGCGCGACTTCACGGTACCGGCGACGGCAATGGCCTTGCCCATCAGCAGCAGCTTCTCGGTGATGGTGGTCTTACCGGCGTCGGGGTGGGAAATGATTGCGAAAGTGCGGCGCTTCGCGACTTCGGCGGCCTGGTTGGTCATGGGAAATCGCCTGACTGGGGGATTTGAAAGGGGCAGTATCATACCTGAAGTTGGGCCTGGACCAAAATCTGCCGAATGAATGGCGCCTGTGCCGGCCTCTTCGCGGGTAAACCCGCTCCCACAGGTACGACACAGGATTCGAATGCGGTGCAGTCTGTGTAGGAGCGGGTTTACCCGCGAAGAGGCCGGCACAGACAAAAGAAATCCAACAGGCAATCGCTTTATCACGACAAATGACCAAAGCGCAGTTATTTCAACGCCTGCAGCACATTAAGTCGCTGTTTTTTCTCGCCAAAAATCCTGCCCCCCAGTGATTAACGCTGGCCAAATGCTGCCTCAGATGGGAACCTTGACACCCATGGAGACGTCCACTCCCCTGCAAACCGCTTCGGTTGGGGACTGGTTTCATCAGCATTTTCGGGCCCGACGGGGTTCGGCTCATGGCCTGATCGCAGCCCTCGGCTTGCATCACGCTGCTACTCGCGAACACACCACCCGCCGCCAGAATTGGCCGGCAACCAAGAAGTGTGCTCGCCGACTACACAAGGAGTCCACCTGTGGCAAAACGCTACGGTTCGGGGCTGTTGGGATGGGCCGCCGTGCTCGTCATCCTGGCCCTGCTGGTCCACTGGATCGGCATCGACACGATCGCGCGTTATCGCGACGATCTTGGGTTCTACCTGCAAGCGCACCTGGTATTGGTGCTGGCTTCGATGGCGGCGGCGCTGGCCGTGGGCATCCCCGCCGGCATTGCGTTAAGTCGACCGCACCGGGTCGACAAAGCCGAGCGCTTCATGCAGTTCTTCAACGTTGGCAACACCATCCCCCCTCTGGCCGTTCTGGCCATCGCCCTCAGTATCCTGGGCATCGGAGCCGGGCCTGCGATCTTCGCGCTATTCCTCGCCTCCCTCCTGCCGATTGTGCGCAACACCTACGAAGGCCTGAAAAACGTCCCTGCTTCGCTCAAGGAAGCCGCCACCGGCATTGGCATGACCCCGCGCCAGCAACTCTGGCAGGTGGAGCTGCCCAACGCCGTGCCGATCATCGTCGGCGGCGTACGCGTGGCCCTGGCACTGAATGTGGGTACCGCACCGCTGGCGTTCCTGATCGGCGCCAACAGCCTGGGTAGCCTGATCTTCCCCGGCATCGCCCTGAACAACCAGCCACAACTGCTGCTGGGTGCCGCCTGCACCGCGCTGCTGGCACTGGTGCTGGATGCGGCGGTGAGTTTCTCCAGCAAGCGCTGGCTGGAACGCGGCCTGGTCCAATAAGGATAGGAAACGTATGAAGAAGAGAATCGCCTTGCTACTGGGCGCGGCCTTGCTGTTCGCAGGATTTGCCCAGGCAGCTGAAAAACCGCTGATCCGCATCGGCGCGCGGGTGTTCACCGAACAGACCGTGCTCGCCGAAATCACCGCGCAATACCTGCGCGCCAACGGCTTCGATGTGCGTGTCATCGGCGGGCTTGGCAGCAACCTCGCACGCCAGGCCCAGGAAACCGGCCAGCTCGACCTGATGTGGGAATACACCGGTGTGTCGCTGGTGTCGTACAACCACATCGAAGAGCGTATGCCCAGCGCCGAGGCAACCTACGCCAAGGTCAAGGAGCTGGATGCCAAAAAAGACCTGATCTGGCTGACCCCGTCGAAATTCAGCAACACCTATGCCCTCGGCTTGCCGAAGCAGGTCGCCGAGGCCTACCCGCAGCTCAACTCGATCAGCGACCTCAACCAGGTGCTGCGCGACGAGAGCAAGCATAATCACCTGGTGGCCCTGGACACCGAGTTCGCCAACCGCCCCGACGGCCTGGTAGGCCTGCGCGAAATGTATGGCCTGCCGCTGGGCCGGCGCAACATCCGCCAGATGGACGCCGGGCTGGTGTACACCGCCATGCGCAACAATCAGGTGTTCGCCGGCCTGGTGTATACCACCGACGGCCGCCTGGACGCTTTCAACCTCAAGCTGCTGGAAGACGACAAACACTACTTCCCCGACTACACCGCCGCGCCGGTGATACGCAAAGCCACGCTCGACGCCAACCCGCAGCTGGCTGGCCTACTCAAGCCGCTGGCCGAGCAACTGGATGACCAAACCATGCGCCAGCTCAACGCCAAGGTCGATGTCGAGCACCAGAACCCCACTGCCGTGGCCGCAGACTTCCTGCGCAAACACCCACTGAACAGCGAGGGCCAGCCATGAACCTGATCGATACCTTCAGCCACCTGGACTGGGCCCAGGTGCTGCACCTGACCTGGCAGCACATCATGCTGGTCGGCGTTGCCGTGGGCCTGGCGATTCTGGTCGGGGTGCCGCTGGGCATCCTGATGACTCGTTTTCCGGCCCTCGCAGGCCCGCTGCAGGCCAGCGCCACAGTGCTGCTGACCATCCCCTCGATTGCCCTGTTCGGCCTGCTGTTGCCGTTCTACTCCAAGTTCGGCCAGGGCCTGGGGCCGTTGCCAGCGATCACTGCGGTGTTCCTGTACTCGCTGCTGCCGATCCTGCGCAACACCTACCTGGCCCTGACCAATGTCGAGCCCGGCATCCGTGAAGCCGCACGCGGTATAGGCATGACCTTCGGCCAGCGCCTGCGCATGGTCGAACTGCCCATCGCCGTACCGGTCATCCTCGCCGGTGTACGCACCGCCGTGGTCATGAACATCGGTGTCATGACCATTGCTGCCACCATCGGCGCCGGCGGCCTGGGTGTGCTCATCCTCACCTCCATCAGCCGCAGCGACATGTCGATGCTGCTGATCGGCGCCTTGCTGGTGAGCCTGCTGGCAATCATCGCCGACCTGCTGCTGCAAACCCTGCAACGTGCCCTGACTCCAGAAGGACTGCGCTCATGATCGAACTGAAGAACCTCAGCAAAACCTTCAACGTCAACGGCAAGGACGTCAAAGCCGTCGACTCGGTAAGCCTCACTGTCAACGAAGGGGAAATCTGCGTGTTCCTCGGCCCGTCGGGCTGCGGCAAGAGCACCACGCTGAAAATGATCAACCGCCTGATCACGCCCACCTCGGGCCAGGTGTTCATCGATGGCGAAGACACCACCGGGCTGGACGAAGTCACCCTGCGCCGGCACATCGGCTATGTGATCCAGCAGATCGGTTTGTTCCCCAACATGACCATCGAAGAGAACATCACCGTGGTCCCACGCCTGCTTGGCTGGGACAAGCAGAAATGCCACGAGCGTGCTCGCGAGCTGATGCACATGATCAAGCTCGAACCCAAGCAGTACCTGCAACGCTACCCGCGCGAGCTGTCCGGCGGCCAGCAACAGCGTATCGGCGTGATTCGTGCCCTGGCAGCAGATGCACCCGTGCTGTTGATGGACGAACCGTTCGGCGCGGTCGACCCGATCAACCGCGAGATGATCCAGAACGAGTTCTTCGAAATGCAGCGGGCGCTGAACAAGACGGTGATCATGGTCAGCCACGACATCGACGAAGCGATCAAACTGGGCGACAAGATTGCCATCTTCCGTGCCGGCAAGCTGTTGCAACTGGACCATCCGGACACCTTGCTAGCCCATCCGGCGGATGATTTCGTCAGCAACTTCGTGGGCCAGGACAGCACGCTCAAACGCCTGCTGCTGGTGCGTGCCGAGGATGCCGCAGACAACGCGCCATCGGTGAGCCCGCAAACGCCTGTGAGCGATGCGCTGGAGCTGCTCGACGAGCACGACCGCCGCTACGTGGTGGTGACCGATGCACAGAACAAGGCGCTGGGCTATGTGCGCCGACGCGACATGCACCGCCAGCAAGGGACGTGTGGCGATTTCCTGCGACCGTTCAATGCCACGGCGGCGCACGATGAGCATTTGCGCATCCTGTTGTCGCGCATGTACGAGTTCAACCGGGCATGGTTGCCGGTGCTGGATGCCGAGCAGGTGTTCTTGGGCGAGGTGACGCAGGAGTCGATTGCGGCGTACCTGAGCTCAGGGCGATCGCGGGGGGCGAAGACCAGTATCGTTTCGCCAGCTGAGGCCGTTGCTTCGTAAACGTCGGGGGCGCTTTGCGCGCCTTCGCGGGTAAACCTACAGCGGCCTGCGCCCAACCACCGATGTGTGTCCACCACCGATCATGTGTAGGAGCGGGTTCACCCGCGAATACGGTAGCGGCGGCAAC
>NZ_JBICKE010000118.1:0-35152 GCF_043103865.1 Pseudomonas sp. yb_5 | reverse complement strand
CAGCAGCCCCCCCAGCACTCCAGGCCAAATGAGGTTCCCAGGTGAAAAAGATCGCGCTGTTCGCCGATGTGCAGAACCTCTACTACACCGTACGCCAGGCCCACGGCTGCCACTTCAACTACACCGCCCTGTGGGCTGACGTCAGCCGCGAAGGCCAGATCGTCGAGGCCGTGGCCTATGCCATCGACCGTGGCGACAGCAAACAGCAGCAGTTCCAGCAGATCTTGCGCAACCTCGGTTTCGATGTGCGCCTCAAACCGTTCATCCAGCGCAGCGATGGCTCGGCCAAAGGCGACTGGGATGTGGGCATTACCCTGGATGTGATCGACGCGGCCAGCCGGGTCGACCAGGTGGTGCTGGCCTCCGGCGACGGTGACTTCGACCTGCTGCTGGAGCGGGTAATCCAGCGCCATGGCACCGAAGCGGTGGTGTATGGCGTGCCGGGGCTGACGGCGTTGTCACTGATCCGTGCTGCCACCCGCTACGTGCCCATCGAAGGCGCGCTGTTGCTCAAACACTAAGGTCTTTTCATGGAACGTATCGCTGTCATCGACTTTGAAACCACCGGCATTTCCCCCGGTACCGGCTGCCGTGCCACCGAGGTGGCGGTGGTAATGCTCGAGGGTGGGCGCATTGTCGAGCGCTACCAGAGCCTGATGAACGCCGGTGTGCCGGTGCCGGCCTTCGTCGCAGGGCTGACCGGCATCACCACCGCCATGCTGCGTGGTGCGCCGCCGGTGGACAAAGTGATGAACGAGGTGGCCGAGTTCGTCGGTAGCACCCCATTGTTGGCGCACAACGCTGCTTTCGACCAGAAGTTCTGGGACTATGAGCTGGGCCGTATTGGCCGCAGCCGCAGCCAGTCCTTCGCGTGTTCCCTGTTGCTGTCACGGCGCCTGCTGCCCACCGCGCCCAACCACAAGCTGGGCACTTTGACACGCTGGGCTGGGTTGCCTGACACGGGCACCGCGCACCGGGCCATGGCCGATGCCGAAATGGCCGCCAACCTGCTGCAGCATCTGGCGGGTGTGTTGCACCAGGACCACGGGGTTCAGCAACTGTCGCACGAGCTGCTTTGCCGGCTGCAGAAAACCCCGGCTGCGAAGGTGCGCGAAGCGCTGGCCAAGTATCGTCAGGGCTAGCAGGTGATCGTCTGGGGTGTCGCCTGCGCCGCACGCACCAGAATTGTGCCGCTCATTTGCACCCGTTCTGTAACGTACCTTCACTCAGGCAGGCCGTTAAACTGAGCCACCCGTAAATGGATTTCGAGTTTTCCCCATGCCTGCCTCCCGTCGTTTCCCGCTGTTGCTGATTGGCGCCTTCCTGGCCCTTTATCTGGTCTGGGGTTCCACTTACCTGTTCATTCGCATCGGCGTCGAGAGCTGGCCTCCAATGCTCATGGCCGGGGTGCGCTTCCTGATCGCCGGGGGGCTGCTATACGGCTTCCTGCGTTGGCGCGGCGTGCCGGCACCTACCTGGCCGCAATGGCGGGCGGCAGGGGCGATCGGTTTCTTGCTGCTCAGTTGTGGCAACGGCGGGGTGACCGTGGCCGAGCATGCGGGTGTGGCTTCGGGCGTGGCGGCTTTGGCAGTGGCGACGGTGCCGCTGTTCACCTTGCTGTTCGGCCTGTTGTTCGGGCACCGCAATTCCAAGCTGGAATGGGCGGGGATCGCCCTTGGGCTGGTGGGCATCGGCCTGCTGAACCTGGGTTCCAACCTGCAGGCAAGCCCGATAGGTGCGGCGCTGATCATCTTCGCGGCGGCGTCCTGGGCATTCGGCTCGGTGTGGAGCAAGACCTTGCCGCTGCCCCAGGGGCCGATGGCCAGCGCAGCGGAAATGCTGGTCGGGGGTGCGGTGCTGTTGCTGGGCAGTGTGCTGTCGGGCGAACGCATGACACAGCTGCCGACCGCTGCTGGCTGGGGGGCGTTGGCCTACCTGGTGTTCTTCGGTTCGATCCTGGCGTTCAGTGCCTACATGTACCTGCTCAAGCACGTGCGCCCGGCAGCGGCCACCAGCTACGCCTACGTCAACCCGGCGGTGGCGGTGCTGCTGGGTATCGTCTTTGCCGGTGAGCAGATTGGCGCTGAAGAGTGCGTGGCGATGGCAGTGATCATCGGCGCGGTGGTGCTGATCGGCCTGCCACAGTGGCGCAAGGCGCCCGTAACTGTGCCACCGTTGAAAGGTGAAATCTGCAAGTAGGCAGGGGCGATGCGGTAAACTTGCCGCCTTCGCTGAACCCCCTGACGGTATTGCCATGAATTTCGCCAAACTCGGCCTGATCGAACCGCTGCTGCGCACGCTGCAGCAACTGGACTACACCACCCCGACCCCAGTGCAGGCCAAAGCCATCCCCGCCGTGCTGGCCGGCCGCGACCTGATGGCCGCAGCCCAGACCGGTACCGGCAAGACCGCAGGCTTCGCCCTGCCTGTGCTGCAGCGCCTGGCGCTGGAGGGCGAGAAGGTGGCCAGTAATTCGATCCGCGCCTTGGTGCTGGTACCCACCCGCGAGCTGGCCGAGCAGGTGCACAACAACGTGCGCGAATACGCCGAGAACCTGCCGCTGAGTACTTACGCGGTGTATGGCGGGGTCAGTATCAACCCGCAGATGATGCGCCTGCGTCGTGGTGTCGACCTGCTGGTGGCTACACCTGGCCGCTTGCTCGACCTGTTCCGGCAGAACGCCGTGAAGTTCAACCAGGTGCAGACCCTGGTGCTGGATGAAGCCGACCGCATGCTTGACCTGGGCTTTGCCGAAGAGCTGCAGTCGGTGTATGCGGCACTGCCGCGCAAGCGCCAGACGCTGCTGTTTTCCGCCACTTTCTCTGATCAGATTCGCATGCTGGCGGGGCTTGCGCTGAATGACCCGCTCAGTATCGAAGTGAGCCCGCGCAACGCCGCGGCCACCAGCGTCAAGCAGTGGCTGGTGCCTGTGGACAAGAAGCGCAAGGCCGACCTGTTCTGCCACCTGCTGCGCAAACAGCGCTGGAAGCAGGTGCTGGTGTTCGCCAAGACCCGTAATGGCGTCGATCAACTGGTGGAGCGCTTGCTGGCCGAAGGCGTGAATGCCGATGGCATCCACGGTGATCGCCCACAGGCGACCCGGCAGCGTGCGCTGGACAGCTTCAAGGCCCGTGAGGTGCAAGTGCTGGTGGCGACCGATGTGGCGGCCCGTGGCCTGGATATCGATGACTTGCCGCTGGTCGTCAACCTCGACCTGCCGATCGTTGCCGAAGACTACGTGCACCGCATCGGGCGTACCGGGCGGGCGGGCAACAAGGGCGAGGCGATTTCGCTGGTGTGTGCGGATGAAGTGCAACTGCTGGCGGCTATCGAGGTGCTGACCCGGCAGACCCTGCCGCGTCATGAAGAGCCGGATTTCATCCCCGAGCACCGGGTGCCGATGACCGATGCCAGCGGGCAGGTTATCAAGAAACCGAAGAAGCCCAAGAAGCCGAAAGAAAACAGCGCCAAGCGCGGGCTGGGGCGCTGGATGGACAGCACTGAAACCGGCAGCGCGGAACCGGCGGTGAAGGCTGTTCGCAAGGTGCCGAGCTTCAATGGTGGGCCGCGCAAGCGTAAGCCTTGAGGTTTTGGGGCCGCTTTGCGGCCCTTTCGCGACGCCAGGCCGCTCCCACAAGGACTGCGCCAGGCTTTAGATGTGTACGGCGACCTTCAGGGCTTCCAGCGCCGGCTCGACCTTGATGCCCAGCGCTGCACCCAGCTCCATTACCCAGGGTTGATGGGCGGGTTTGCGGTGATGATGTTTCTCGACACTGCACTGGGCTGAGGCTGAACACCGGCCTGTGGGAGCGGCCTTGTGTCGCGAAAGGGCCGCGAAGCGGCCCCGGCATTATTTGCATCGACGCTGAAACCCCCGGGGCTGCTGTGCAGTCCTTTCGCGACGCAAGGCCGCTCCCACACGGATCGCGCCAGCTTTCAGAAATTGAGCAAGACAGTTGCTCCCACATGGGCTGCGCAATCTGGATTGATGCAGTACTTGTGGAAGCAGCCCCGGCAAGCTGTCAGGAAGCCCGCACCCAATCCGCCGCTGCCCGCCCGGCGCGCAAGCCACTGGCAAAGCACGCCGTGAGCAGATACCCCCCGGTTGGCGCCTCCCAGTCCAGCATCTCGCCGGCACAGAATACCCCCGGCATGCCCTTTACCATCAATCCCTCATCCAGCCCCTCGAAGCGGACCCCGCCGGCACTGCTGATCGCCTCATCCAGCGGCCGCGTGCGTATCAGGGTGATGGGCAATGCCTTGATGGCTCGAGCCAAGGCATCAACGTCGGCAAAGGTCGCCGGATCAGTCAGCTCGCGCAGCAGTGCGGCCTTGACCCCATCAATTCCCAGCTGGCTGTGCAGGTGCTTGGCCATGGAGCGTGAACCGCGTGGTTTGGCCAGTGCCTGGGTAATCTTGTCCACAGGCTTGTCCGGCAGCAGGTCGAGCAACAACACCCCATGGCCTTCACGGTGGATGGCCTCGCGTACCGGTGCCGACCAGGCATACACCAGGCTGCCTTCCACACCTTGAGCGGTGAGGATGAACTCGCCCTTGCGCGGTGTGCTGCCCGGGACACTGAGGGCGATGTTCTTCAGCGGTGCGCCCGCGAACTTGTCCTTGAGCAGCGCGCTCCAGCCCTCTACTTCAAAACCGCAGTTGCTCGGCTGCAAAGGCGAGATATCCACAGCCCGTTCTGCCAGCAGCGGTTGCCAGCTGCCGTCAGAACCCAAGCGTGCCCAGCTGGCGCCACCCAGCGCCAGCACCACGACCGAGGCTTTCACCTGCCGTTCGCCCTGTGGATAAGCAATTCGCAAGCTGCCATCGGTGTTCCAGCCCAACCAGCGATGGCGGGTGTGGATAACTACCCCGCTGTCGCGCAGGCGCTTGAGCCAGGCACGCAGCAACGGTGCGGCTTTCATGTCGGTGGGGAACACCCGGCCCGAGGTGCCGACGAAGGTTTCGATGCCCAAAGCATGAATCCACTGGCGCAACGCGTCAGCATCGAAGTCGCGTAGCAGGGCCTCGATTTCGCCCTGGCGTTCGGCATAGCGGGCCACGAACGCCGGGTAGGGCTCGGAATGGGTGATGTTCATGCCGCCGACACCCGCCAGCAGGAACTTGCGCCCAACCGAAGGCATGGCATCGAACACCTCGACCGCCAGGCCTGCGTTGGCCAGTGCTTCGGCAGCCATCAGGCCGGCGGGGCCGCCACCGATGACGACAGCGGGAGGAGGGGATGCGGGGTTCAGATCGGGCATGGTGGGCAGCAGGCTGTGGAAAAGAGGCGCATTCTACCGCAGCGCTGCCCACGGAAGCACTGGTCAAAAAATAGCCAGCGTCACGCAGGCCTTGCCAGCAAAGGGCTACAGCGCCTTTCGCGCAGGTTATCCACAAGCGGTTCCACAGTCATTGTGAACAACCCATGACACGTGCCGCGCTGTGGTGAAGGATGCCGTGGCGTTTGGCCAGGGCTGTGCGGTCCTTGCTGTAGCCTCCACCGATCACGCCCACCACCGGGATATCGCGGCCCAGGCAATGGCGCAGCACGGCTTCGTCACGGGCGGCAACGCCTGCGTCGGTCAGTTGCAGGTAGCCCAGGGCGTCGTCCTTGTGCACATCGACACCGGCGTCATACAACACTAGGTCGGGTTGATAAAGCGGCAGCAGGTAGTTGAGGGCGTCGTCCACCACCTTCAGGTAGGCCGCGTCGCCCATGCCTCGGGGCAGAGGGATGTCCCAGTCGCTTTGTGCCTTGCGGGCGGGGAAGTTCTGTTCGCAGTGCAGCGACACGGTGATGGCCTCAGGCGTGTCGTGCAGGATGCGCGCGGTGCCGTCACCCTGGTGCACGTCGCAATCGAAGATCAGCACCCGGTGTACCCGGCCTGCTTCCAGCAGGTAGCGGCTGATGACCGCCAGGTCGTTGAAAATGCAGAAGCCGGCGGGGTGGTCGTAATGAGCGTGGTGGGTGCCACCGGCGAGGTGGCAGGCGATGCCGTGCTGCAGCGCCATCTCGGCAGTCAGCAGTGAGCCGCCGACGGCGCGCACGGTACGCCGGGCCAGGGCCTCGCTCCAGGGCAGGCCGAGGCGGCGCTGGTCCTCGCGCGACAGCTCGCCGTTCATGTAGCGCTCGATGTAGCTGCGGTCATGGGCCAGGGCGAGGATGTCGTTGGGGCAGATGTCCGGGCGCAGCAGGGCCTGGTCGGTGGTCAGCCCGCTGCCGACCAGGTGGTCGTGCAGCAGTCGGAACTTGTCCATTGGGAAGCGGTGTTCGGCGGGGAACTCCGGGCTGTAATCTTCGTGGTAGATCAGCGGCAACGGCATGGTTGAGGTCGTAATCAGGGCTAGTGCTGATCTTGCCATGACGGGTGACTGTAATGGGAGTACCTGTTTCTTGCGCCGGTACCGGCCCTTTGTGGGAGCGGCCTTGTGTCGCGATTGGGCTGCACAGCAGCCCCAAAATTTCAGCGCAGATGCACACATTGCTGGGGCTGCTGCGCAGCCCAATCGCGACACAAGGCCGCTCCCACAGAGATGGCCGCTATTTTCCTGTGCTGGCCAATACGCGTTGCCAGTCCGGTTCGTTCAGGCGCCCCAGGATGCGTGCCTTGCCATTGCCATCCACCGATACGAACAGGGCGCTGGCATAGTTGCTTTGACGTTCGCCGCCGGCAACGTGCTGCTGGCGGGCAAAGTGGTCGATGCAGCCGTTGTGAGTCACCAGCACCAGGTTGTGGCCCGCGCGTTTGTGTGCAAGCGCTTCGTTGGCGAACTGGCTGTCGCAGCTTTCCAGCCAGTCTTCGCTGGCCACCGCCTGGCCGAGGATGAAGTGCGCGGTTTGCCGGGTGCGCCGTTTCGGGCTGGTGAGCAAGTCGGCGTTGTTCAGGCCCAGCCGGTGCAGCCCCAGGCCAACGCGGGCGGCAGCCTGGCTACCGCTCAGGGTGATCCCCGTGGGGTCGTCCAGGCAGGGGCCGGGGGCGCTGTCGCAGCGTTCGGCGTGGCGGATCATCACGATCACCGCACCGTCGGCCCAGTCCTGCAACAGGCCGCTGTCACTCAGTTGTTGCTCGTTGCCAAGGTCCACGATATGCGTCCTCGTCGCCAGCCAGGTGGTCAACGCCGCCACGACCATGCACAGGCCCAGAGCGGCTCCGAGGGCTTTGCGGGTCAGGCGTCGCTTGCGCCGGGCGTGAATGGCAGAGTGCCCCAGGGTATTGCTCGATTGCATGTGTGGTTCCGTTGGCATGGCCGTGCTTGGCACGGCAGGGATGGCGGCATCCTGCCAAGTGGCCTGTCGGGGGCCGGTGAAGGGCGTGTGAAAATTGCATTCGGCTACTACCGGCTGGGTGAAACCCGCGCCCGCGCCTACGCTGTAAACTGCAACACGGCAAAACCGGAGCAGGCCCGATGACCCCTATTCTTGAACTGGAAAGCGCAAGGCTGGTGCTGCGCCAATGGCATGACGACGACCTGCGCGAGTTCGCCGCGCTGTGCGCTGACCCGCAGGTAATGCGTTACTTTCCGGCGCCGTTGACGCGCCTTGAGGCCGCTGCGTTGATCGGCCGCGTGCGTGGGCACTTCAATGAATACGGTTTTGGTTTGTGGGCCCTGGAGCGCAAGGACAGCGGCGCGTTCATCGGCATGACTGGCTTGCTGCACGTGGGCTTTGACGCCGATTTCACCCCCGCCGTAGAGATTGGCTGGCGCCTGGCCCGCCGCCACTGGGGCCTTGGCTTTGCCAGCGAAGCGGCGTGGACCTGCCTGCGTTGTGCTTTTGCCCAATTGCGCCTGGAGGAGGTCGTGTCGTTCACTAGCGAATGCAACCTGCCGTCGCAGAAGGTCATGCAGGCCATCGGCATGCAGCAGGACCCACACGGCAGTTTCGAGCACCCCCGCCTGCCCATTGGCCACCCACTGCGCCCGCATGTGCTGTACCGCATTGACCGCGCGCACTGGGAGCGTACCCTGCGCGCCTGAATGCACGGCCATGCCCGGCGCGAATGACAAACGCTGTATCATTTGCCCATCTTGGAAGGCGCTTGCCCGTAACACGTTCAGCGCCTGTGAAATCGAGCGCCGCTCGGGCGGCGCATCGCGAGCTAGGCTCGCTCCTACGGAGATCCCCCGATGAGTCATGTGTTGGACGACCTGGTCGACCTGTTGAGCCTCGAATCCATCGAGGAGAACCTGTTCCGTGGACGTAGCCAGGACCTGGGCTTCCGCCAGCTTTACGGTGGGCAGGTGCTGGGCCAGTCGTTGTCGGCTGCCAGTCAGACCGTCGAGGACGCGCGCCATGTGCATTCGTTGCACGGTTACTTCCTGCGCCCGGGCGATGCCAGCCTTCCAGTGGTGTACTCGGTGGACCGGGTGCGCGATGGCGGCAGCTTCAGTACACGGCGGGTGACGGCGATCCAGAAGGGCCAGACCATCTTCACCTGCAGCGCGTCGTTCCAGTACGACGAGGAAGGCTTCGAGCACCAGGCGCAGATGCCTGACGTGGTCGGCCCGGAAAACCTGCCTACCGAGGTGGAACTGGCCCGTGCCATGGCTGACCAGTTGCCTGAGCGCATCCGCGACAAGGTGCTGTGCGCCAAGCCGATCGAGATCCGCCCGGTCACCGAGCGCGACCCGTTCAACCCCAAGCCGGGCGACCCGGTGAAATACGCCTGGTTCCGCGCCGACGGCAACCTGCCTGACGTGCCTGCCCTGCACAAGTACATGCTGGCCTACGCCTCGGACTTCGGCCTGCTGACCACGGCGTTGCTGCCCCATGGCAAATCGGTATGGCAGCGCGACATGCAGATCGCCAGCCTCGACCATTCGCTGTGGTTTCACGGCAACCTGCGCGCCGACGAGTGGCTACTGTACGCCACCGATAGCCCCTGGGCCGGCAATTCCCGTGGTTTCTGCCGCGGCAGCATTTTCAACCAGGCCGGGCAATTGGTGGCATCGTCGAGCCAGGAAGGCCTGATTCGCCATCGCAAGGACTGGGCATGAGCCTGGGCGAGGTGCGCAACTGGGTGTTCGACATGGACGGCACCCTGACCGTGGCCGTGCACGACTTCGCCGCCATTCGGGTGGCGCTGGACATCCCGGCCGAGCACGACATCCTCACCCACCTGGCGGCCTTGCCGGCGGCGGAAGCGGCGGCCAAGCATGCCTGGTTGCTGGAACACGAAAGGGACCTGGCAACGGCCTCCACGGCGGCCACCGGGGCGGTGGAACTGGTGCGCGAGTTGGCCGAGCGCGGGTGCCGGCTGGGTATTCTGACCCGCAATGCGCGTGAGCTTGCGCATGTAACGCTGGAGGCCATCGGCCTGGCGGACTGCTTCCCGGTGGAACATATTCTTGGGCGTGACGAGGCTGCGCCCAAGCCGAGCCCGGATGGGCTGCTGAAGATTGCCAGCGCCTGGGGCGTGACACCGAGCGAACTGGTGATGGTGGGGGATTACCGCTTTGACCTGGACTGTGGGCGGGCTGCAGGAGCACGCACGGTGCTGGTGAACCTGCCGGACAACCCCTGGCCAGAGCTGGTGGATTGGCATGCGGCGGATTGCCGGGCGTTGAAGGTGATGCTGGGCTGATGCGTGTGTTGGCCATGCGGGCCTCTTCGCGGGCACGCCCGCTCCCACAGGTATTGCGCACGTCTCGGGGCCTGTGGTGCCCCTGTCAGGGCGGGCGTGCCCGCGAAAGGGCCGGATCTGTCTATGCTGAACCCCATTCTTTGCTCTGATACGGAGACCCACCCATGAGCAGCAAGGCCATCTACGTAAAACCCGGCGGCGGCTACGACAAAGTCGAGGTCGGCACCTGCGAGGCCCAGGCCCCCCAGGCCGGCGAGATTACCGTGCGCCTGCACGCCAGTTCCCTCAACTACCACGATTTCGCCGTGGTCAGCGGCATGTGGGGCCCGAGCGAGCGACGCATCCCCATGGCCGATGGCGCCGGCGAGGTGGTTGCGGTGGGGGCTGGCGTCACTGAGTTCCAGGTCGGCGACAATGTGGTCAGCACCTTCTTCCCCGACTGGCTCGATGGCCAGGCCAATGTCGAGGGCTTTGCCAGGGTGCCCGGCGACGGCATCGATGGCTACGCCCGTGAGCAGGTGACTGCCCGCGCCAGCGCCTTCACCTTGGCACCCCAGGGTTTCAGCCATGCCGAGGCTGCCACCCTGACCACTGCCGGCCTTACCGCCTGGCGCGCGCTGATGAGCGATGATCACCTCAAACCCGGCGACACGGTGCTGGTGCAGGGGACCGGCGGTGTGTCGATTTTCGCCCTGCAGTTCGCCAAGCTGGCGGGTGCGACCGTGATCGCCACCTCGTCCAGCGATGCCAAGCTGGAGCGCCTGAAGGCTCTGGGTGCCGACCACCTGATCAACTACAGGAGCACCCCGGCCTGGGGTGAGAAGGTGCGTGAGCTGACTGGCAACCGCGGTGTCGATCATGTGATTGAAGTGGGCGGCCCGGCGACGCTGGAGCAGTCGATGATTGCCGCGCGCATTGGCGGGCATGTTTCGCTGATCGGCATCCTTACCGGGGTGGCCGGGCAGTTGCCGCTGGTGCAGGCGCTGGTGCGGCAGATTCGGCTGCAAGGGGTGCTGGTCGGCAGCCGGGCGCAGCAGCAGGCGATGGTGCGGGCGATCGACGCCAACGGCCTGCGGCCGGTGGTGGACAAGCATTTCGAACTGGAGCAGATCGTCGAGGCGTTCCGTTACCAGGAAAGCAACCGGCATTTCGGCAAGATCTGCCTGACCTGGTGAAGTGAGGGCAGGGTAGCTGGATGTAACGGCCACCCTGCATGCCAATATCCTCGTCTTGCACTGCCTGACAGTCAGTCCGGCAATAGCCGGTCGCGGCTGTTGGACAGGTGCAGGCACACCGCCGCCCGCGCCGCATCCGGGTCTTGTCGGCGGATGGCATTGAGGATCGCCTCATGCTCCAGGTTGGCCAGGTACGCTTGCCGCGCCAGCTTGGCCCCCGCGCGCTCGGCCTTGGCCATGCGGTTGCGCGGGATCAGACCATTGCCCAGTTGCAGCAGCATCTCGGTGAAATACAGATTGCCGGTGGCCTCGGCAATCAGCAGGTGAAAGCGCCGGTCGGCTTCGATGCAGCTGTCGCCAGCAGCGGCCAGGTCCTGATAGTCATCCAGTGCCTGGCGCATGCGCGCCAGTTGCCCCTCGTCACGACGCAGCGCGGCCAGTGCGGCAGCCTGGCCCTCAAGGCCAATACGCAGCTCCAGCAGATCGCGCACATTCGCCGCGCTCTCCGCCGCAACGCGCAGGCCGGCCTGGGCCTGGCGCTCCATCACGAACGTACCGATCCCGTGGCGCGGCTCCACCAGACCAGAGGCTTGCAGCTTCGACAAGGCTTCGCGAACCACCGTGCGGCTGACCCCGTGCTCGCGCACCAGGGTGTTTTCCGAAGGCAGTTTGTCGCCTGGTTTGAAGGTGCCCAGCAGAATTTGCTGGGTCAGGCTGGAAACCAGGTCATGGGCACGGCTATGGCCGCGTTTGCGCGCGTGTTCGGGTTCCATGTGTGATCCGCTTCTTGATTGCTTGTACGACAAGTTAATCGATAGAAAAATTTTTTGCCGATTTTTCGCGCATCCAGTTCAGCATGTAATTGATCTGTTTTTGCATGTTCGGATCAAATTAGCATTGTGACAGCTTGTATATTGCTATTTTGCCGACGTTAATGATCTTGTCGTACAACTTCGCTGCGCATAAGCTCCTCCCCACTGCCATGTCAGACAACCCGACCCGCACAAAAACAATTAGTGGGAGATCCGCAAGTGAACGACACCCTCGCTCCGTCTGCCCGGCATGAAGGCGACGCGTTGGCCAGTGCCGTGGCCAAGGTCAAGCGCCACGTCCTGCCGCTGTTCGTCATCATGTTCATCGTCAACTACCTCGACCGCGTCAACATTGGCTTCGTCCGCCCGCACCTGGAAAGCGACCTGGGCATCAGCGCTGCGGCCTTTGGCTTTGGTGCCGGGCTGTTCTTCATCGGTTACGCGCTGTTCGAAGTACCTTCGAACATGCTGCTGCAAAAGGTCGGTGCCCGGCTGTGGCTGACCCGTATCATGTTCACCTGGGGGCTGGTGGCCACGGCCATGGCCTTCGTGCAGAACGAAACCCAGTTCTACGTGTTGCGTTTTCTGCTCGGGGTCGCCGAAGCAGGCTTCTTTCCTGGCGTGATCTACTACTTCACCCGCTGGCTGCCGGCGGCCGAGCGCGGCAAGGCCATTGCTATCTTCCTCAGCGGTTCTGCACTGGCATCGCTGATTTCCGGGCCGCTGGCCGGGGCGTTGATGCAGATCCAGGGCCTGGGCCTGCATGGCTGGCAGTGGATGCTGTTCATCGAAGGCATGGCCTCGGTGGCGCTGTGCTTCTTTGTGTTCTTCTGGCTGGACTCGAAGCCGCAGGACGCCAAATGGCTGAGCAAGGCCGAGCAGGACGCGCTGGTCGCCACCATCGACCGCGAGCAGCAAGCGCGTGAGGCCATCGGCGCGGTCAGGCCGTCGGCCTGGCGCCTGCTCAAGGACCGCCAGATCGTGCTGTTCTGCCTGATCTACTTCTGTATCCAGCTGACCATCTACGCTGCGACCTTCTGGCTGCCTAGCATCATCAAGCGTATGGGCGACCTCAGTGACATGCAGGTCGGTTTCTTCAACTCGATCCCTTGGCTGATCTCGATCCTGGCCATGTACGCCTTCGCCGCCGGTTCCGCTCGCTGGAAGTTCCAGCAGGCCTGGGTGGCGGGCGCGCTGCTGGTCGCTGCCACGGGCATGTTCATATCCACTACGGGTGGGCCAGTGTTCGCCTTCGTCGCCGTGTGCTTCGCCGCGATCGGCTTCAAGTCAGCGTCGTCACTGTTCTGGCCAATCCCCCAAGGCTACCTGGACGCCCGCATCGCTGCGGCGGTGATTGCCTTGATCAACTCGGTCGGCAACCTCGGCGGCTTCGTTGCCCCCACCACCTTCGGCTTGCTGGAGCAGCAGACTGGCTCGATCCAGGGCGGGCTGTACGGCCTGGCAGTGACCTCGGTGCTGGCGGCGATTGCCATCTTCTTCGTACGCATTCGCCCCAAGGGCGTCCCTTCCGATGACCTCAAGGCCCCTTCGGCCCTGGGCCAGACCCACTGATGACTGCGAGACAACCCTCATGAATATGCAGACCCTTCACACCAGCACCCCGGTGGTCACCGACCTGCGCGTGGTCCCCGTGGCCGGCCATGACAGCATGCTGCTCAACCTCAGTGGCGCCCATGGCCCGTACTTCACCCGCAACGTGGTGGTGCTGCGCGACAGCGCCGGCAATACCGGCCTGGGCGAAGTGCCCGGCGGCGAGAACATTCGCCAGACCCTGGAGGACGCCCGCAGCCTGGTGGTCGGCCAGCCGATCGGCCATTACCAGCGTGTGATCAATGCCATGCGCCAGACCTTCGCCAACCGCGACTCGGCAGGCCGTGGCCTACAGACCTTCGACCTGCGCATCACCGTGCATGCGGTAACGGCCATCGAATCGGCATTGCTCGACCTGCTTGGCCAGCACCTGAACGTGCCGATGGCGGCACTGCTGGGCGAGGGGCAGCAACGTGATGCGGTGAAGATGCTCGGCTATCTGTTCTACATCGGCGACCGCCAGCAGACCGACCTGGCCTACCGCAACGAAGCCGACAGCAATGACGACTGGTTCCGCCTGCGCCACGAAAAGGCCCTGACCCCGGAAGCAGTGGTGCAACTGGCCGAGGCCGCCAAGGCGCGCTATGGCTTCAGCGACTTCAAGCTCAAGGGCGGTGTGCTGCGCGGTGAAGAAGAGATGGAGGCTGTGACAGCGCTGGCCGAACGCTTCCCCGAAGCGCGCATCACGCTCGACCCCAATGGCGCGTGGTCGCTGAAGGAGGCCATCGCCCTGTGCCGCGACAAGCACGATGTACTGGCCTACGCCGAAGACCCGTGCGGTGCCGAGAACGGTTACTCGGGCCGCGAGGTGATGGCCGAGTTCCGCCGCGCCACCGGCCTGCCTACCGCGACCAACATGATTGCCACCGACTGGCGACAGATGGGCCATGCCATTCAGTTGCAGTCGGTGGACATTCCGCTGGCCGATCCGCACTTCTGGACCTTGCAGGGTTCGGTAAGAGTGGCGCAGATGTGCAATGACTGGGGCCTGACGTGGGGATCGCACTCGAACAACCACTTCGACATTTCGCTGGCGATGTTCACCCAGGTGGCGGCTGCGGCGCCGGGCGAAATCACGGCGATCGATACGCACTGGATCTGGCAGGATGGCCAGCGCCTGACCCGTGAGCCCCTGCGCATTGTCGACGGGCATGTGCGGGTGCCGGCGCGGCCGGGGTTGGGCGTGGAACTGGATGAAGACCAGCTGGCCAAGGCCCATGAGTGTTACCGCAACATGGGGCTGGGTGCGCGGGATGACAGCGTGGCGATGCAGTTCCTGATCCCGGGTTGGCGCTTCGATAACAAACGGCCCTGCCTGGTGCGTTGAGGCTGCTGGCCTCTTCGCGGGCAAGCCCGCTCCTACATCAACCGGTGGTGTTGCCACGCCGTCGTAGGAGCGGGTTCACCCGCGAAAGGGCCGGACCTGCCGGCCAATCCCCCCATTCATTCACCACCGCACCCGCCACCGCATCCACCAATCGGTACCGTCGCCACGTACCATCGTAGGAGCGGGTTCACCCGCGAAAGGGCCGGCACAGACAACACACATTCATATGAAAAACAAAAGCTCCATTTGGGCCCATGGCGCGATCGGACATGCCATTCGCGACATTTGGCGTTGATGGAAATGCCCTGTCGTGATCGAACAGTTCCGGGGCGTTCTCGTGTAATTCCCCACAGCCATGCGGGGATTAAATGAAGCCCGCCCTGCACTGACACGTTGCTCTGTGAAGCGCTCCAAAGATCAACAACAGAGCGCGAGTAACGTGTCGACTTATTGATTTCAAAGGAGATATTTTTCGCCTACGCCTGCCCGTCCTTCCTTGTGTCAGCAAAAAGAGAACAACATCAATGAACACCGTGGGATCTGATGGCAACCTTGCACAAGGTTTCAAGCCACGTCACGTAACGATGCTGTCCATCGCCGGCATCATCGGCGCCGGACTTTTCGTAGGTTCTGGCCATGCCATCGCGGCAGCCGGGCCAGCAACCATAATTTCCTATTTCGTGGCCGGAACCTTGGTGGTACTGGTCATGCGCATGCTCGGCGAAATGGCCGTGGCACACCCCGACACCGGATCGTTTTCCACCTATGCCGACCAGGCCATTGGCCGCTGGGCCGGCTATACCATCGGCTGGTTGTACTGGTGGTTCTGGGTACTGGTCATTCCTATCGAAGCATTGGCCGCCGGGCATGTGCTGAACGCCTGGTTCCCGCAGGTGGACAGCTGGATCTTCGCCCTGGCTTCGGTGTTGCTGCTGGCCGGTACCAACCTGTTCAGCGTGGCCAAGTACGGCGAGTTCGAGTTCTGGTTCGCCATCCTCAAGGTCACCGCCATTCTGGGCTTCATCGGCCTGGGCTTTGCCGCGCTGATGGGCTGGCTGCCCAACCGCGAGGTCAGTGGCCTTAGCAGCTTGGTTGCCGAATACGGCGGCTTTGCACCGAATGGCTGGTCGGCAGTGGTGGGGGCGTTCATCACCGTGATGTTCAGCTTCATCGGCACCGAGGCGGTGACCATCGCCGCGTCCGAGTCCAGCGACCCGTCGCGCAACATTGCCAAGGCCACTCGCTCGGTGATCTGGCGTATCAGCACCTTCTACATCCTGTCGATCTTCGTGATCATTTCGGTGGTGCCGTGGAACGACCCGCAACTGGCAGTGGTGGGTTCGTACCAGCGTGCGCTGGAAATCATGAACATCCCCAATGCGGCATTCATGGTCGACCTGGTGGTTCTGGTAGCCGTTACCAGCTGCATGAACTCGTCGATCTACATCGCTTCGCGGATGATGTTCTCGCTGGCCAAGCGCGGTGACGCCCCGGCCTTCCTCAACAAGACCTCCAAGGTCGGCGTACCGCGTGCTGCAGTGTTCGGCAGCACCCTGATCGGTGCGGCCATCGCGGTCCTCAACTACTTCGCACCCAAGGGCGTGTTCGAGTTCCTGCTGGCCAGCTCCGGCGCCATCGCCCTGTTGGTGTACATGGTTATCGCCATCTCCCAGCTGCGCATGCGCCGCCGTCTGGAGCGCGAGAACACCGAACTGAAGTTCCGCATGTGGCTGTTCCCGTACCTGACCTGGGCGGTGATCATTTTCATTGCCGGGGCGCTGGCGGTGATGATGTACACGCCTGAGCATCGGGCGGAAGTGAGCTCGACATTGGGCCTGGCGATCGTGATTTCCTTCCTGGGGATCGTGACGGCGAGGGGCCATGCGCAACCGGTGGGCGCGCGATCGATGGGGTGATTCAGTTCACCTGGCTGTAAGGCAAAGGGCACCCGAGGATGGGTGCCCTTTGTTTTTTGGGGTTTGAGCGTGCGTTTGGGTTAACAGGTGCTGGCAGGTGCCCGCCCGGTAGCACAATTCATTGAAAATAAATGAGGTGTTTTCTCATTCTCGTTCGGCATGTAGAGAAGGCCGGATTACAGGCCAGCCCGCCGACCCCCGACACGGAGCGAGAGAATGAGTTTTACCCCGGTTCCACAGCGCCACCCCTTGAGTCGTGCCCTGCATGCTGCACTGTTGGGCCTGGCAGTCAGCACCTACGCACTGCCGTCGCTTGCACAGCCTTTGAGCGCTGATCACAACGCCCCGCTCAAGCAATGGGGCATTCCCGCGGGCCCGCTGGCGCCGGCACTGGACCGCTTTGCACGCGAGGCGGGCATCAGCCTTTCGTTCGATGCGCAGAACGTGGCCAACCGCAATACCAACGGGGTGCAGGGCGCGCTGGATACACAGTCGGCACTGTCGTCGCTGCTGCGCGGAACCGAGTTGCAGTTTGAGCCGCAGGGCCCCAATGCGTACCTGGTAATACCACAACCAAAACCTGCCGGCCCGCTGGAGCTGGGCGCGACCGAGGACTACCGCCTGGCGCCTGTCATCATCAATGCCAAGGTCAAGGCCAGCGCCGACGATGACGCCAACTCGGTGGTTGCCAAGGAGCTGTGGGTAGGGGGCAAGGTGGCGACCAGCATCCTCAACACGCCCGCGTCCGTGTCTGTGGTGACCAACAAGGAAATGCAGCAGCGCAGCGTCAGCACCACCGAAGAGGCGCTGCAGTACACCCCCGGCGTGGTCAGCGACTATTACGGTTCGGACGACCGCAACGACTACTTCCTGATCCGCGGTTTCCAGGCCACCACCTACCGAGACGGCCTGACCCTCAGCTCGATGCGCGGTGTGCGCGAAGACCCTTACGCCTACGAGCGTATCGAAATTCTGCGGGGTGCCAACTCCACCCTGTTCGGCCCGGCAGACCCCGGCGGCTCGGTCAACTTCGTGACCAAGCAACCGCGCTTCGAGAAGTTTGGCCAAGGCTACGTGACCTACGGCTCCTATGACCATGCCGAAACCGGGATCGATGTAGGCGATGCGCTGAACGACGAACACACCCTGGCCGGCCGCTTCACGGCCAAGATGCAGAACAGCGACCGTGAGTACGACCATTCGCAGGACGATAACCGCTTTGTGATGGGCGGCCTGACCTGGGCGCCGACCGACTACACCTCGGCTACCATGATTCTCGACTACCTGAAAACCGACAGCTCGCCGAACAGCGGCGGCTATCCGCTGGACAAGGAATACGACCGCAGCGACTTCTATGGTGAGCCCAGCTACAACTTCCACAACGTCGAGCGCACCAGCCTGAGCGGCAACATCACCCACGACTTCGACAACGGCTTCACCCTGCGCAGCAACCTGCGCTACAGCGAGCTGAGCGATGACTTTGGCTACGCCTACCTGAGCGACAACGCCTCGCGTGTTGGCACCACCATTCCGCGTTACGTCTTCGGCACCGACAGCGATGCCGATCAGCTCAACGGCAACCTGATGCTGCAGTACGATGCCCAGTTCGAACACATCGACAGCAGCACGCTGGTGGGCGTCGAGTACCTCGACTCGACGACCAAACAGAGCTCGGTCTACGGCCTGGCGCCTTCCATCGACATCGCCAACCCGGTATTCACCGGCGTGCCTGGCGGCATCACGCCCTATACCCGCAAAAAGAATGACGCCACCACCAAGGCGGTTTTCCTGCAGCAGAACTTGTCGTTCTTTGACCGCGTCATCGCGACCGCAGGCGTGCGTAACGACTCGATGGACCTGTCGAGCAAGGAATACATCGGTGGCGAGCAGACGGAAAAGGACAACTTCTCCGAAACCTCCTACCGCGCGGCACTGACCTATATCGTCAACGATGAAGTGTCGACCTACGTGAGCATGGTGGAGTCCGTCTCGCCCCCGCAAGTAGGCGTTACCCCGCAGACCGGCAAGCAATACGAAGTGGGCATCAAGTACTCGCCCATGGGCATGGACGCACTCTTCTCCGCCGCTGTTTACGACCTGACCCAGGAGAACGTCACCATTGCTGTGGTGTTGCCAAGCGGCATCATCGAGCAGCAGACGGTGGGCGAGTCACGCGTGCGTGGCCTTGACCTGGAAGCCAAGGCACAAGTCACGCAAGACATCAGCGTGATTGGTGCTTACTCCTACATGGAGTCCGAGGTGCTGCGCGGGTCGCTGTATGACGGCTCTTCCTTGAAGGGCAATGAGTTCACCACGGCGCCCAAACACACCGCATCGCTGTGGAGCTACTACGACATACCTGGCACTGACGTGAGCGTCGGCCTGGGCGCGCGGTATGTGGGGGCGTACTACATGGATGCTGCCAATACCAAGAAGAGCGATGGGACCACGTTGTTTGATGCGGCGCTGAACTACAAGATCGCCAAAGGGACCGACCTGGCGCTGAATGTGAGCAACCTGTTCGATGAGCAGCATGTGGTGGGGTCGGGGACGGCGAATTACTACAACCCGGGGCGGGAGGTGACGGCGAAGGTGAGTTATAGCTGGTAAGGCGGGTAGGGGATGGCACGGGTTGCGCCCCTGTTCGTGGGTAAACCCGTGCCTACAGGTGCGCAAGATCCTGAAGCTTGCTATGAACCCCGCATCTTCAAAGAGGCTCACTTGTGAGTCGGTGTTTTTAGACCTTCAAATCGGCACCGCTAAAACCGTTGCGCTGATAAAAGCGCTCCAGCTCACGGGCTTCCGGCTCCCTGCCGGTGAAAATCTTCAGGTACTCGGGAATGTAGCGCATGCGCTGGGCCAGGGGCTCCCGGGTTTTCATGCTGATGTAGCCGATTTGCGTCAGGTAGATGGAGCGGGCGCGGGTAATCGCGGCATCGTGTTCAAAGCCGAAACGGTCGAACATCTGCCGCAATGCCTCGACGCGTTGCGCGTCTGCCTGGCCGATTTCCTGCGCCACTTCCGGCGACTGGAGTGCCCAACTGCGCATGGCGAACTCGAATTGCGAGTCGAACAATTCGCTGTTCAGCCAGCAGTCGAAGACGTTGAGAATCGCCTCGGTGATGGACTCGGCATAGGCCTGGGATTTGGTCACCAGGTTGAAGGTGTTCTTGTTTTTCCATTGCTCGATCAAGGCCACGAGCAAGGCATCGCGGTCTTCGAAAAACCAGTAGAAGCTGGTGCGCGACAAATTCAGTTTTTTGGCCAGCGGCATCACTCGCACGGCATCCACACCTGACTCGGTCAGGCTTTCGTAGGCCGCATTAAGCCAGCCTTCCAGTGAGCCTCGGCCTGCTGGTTCCGCCTTTGAGGTGGTTCCTTTCATGGGCATTTCTTCCCTTCTCAATGTGCGCTTTGTGGCAACTGTACACCATCGTCAAGAGTATTGACACCTGTGTACACAGGGGCATATTGTCGGCGTGCCTGATGACCTGTTTGCGAGACCGATATGAAAAACGATCCGCTACTTCAGCCTTATCGCCTCAAGCATTTGACCCTGCGCAACCGCATCATCACCACTTCCCACGAGCCGGCCTACCCGGAAGACGGGATGCCGAAAAAGCTCTACCGGGCCTACCACGTTGAACGTGCCAAAGCCGGCGTAGCCATGACCATGACCGCAGGCTCCGCCGCAATCTCCCGTGACAGCCCACCTGTGTTCAACAACATTCTGGCCTACAAGGACGAAGTGGTCGGCTGGATGAAAGACCTGACCGACGAGTGCCACGAACATGGTGCAGCGGTGATGATCCAGCTCACTCACCTGGGC
Organism: Pseudomonas sp. yb_5; assembly: GCF_043103865.1. Lineage (NCBI taxonomy): Bacteria > Pseudomonadati > Pseudomonadota > Gammaproteobacteria > Pseudomonadales > Pseudomonadaceae > Pseudomonas > Pseudomonas sp. yb_5. The sequence continues at coordinate 14,898 of NZ_JBICKE010000118.1, read as the reverse complement.
CGGCGTACCCGCTGGGACAAAGGCGACTGGCTACCGGTGGTGTCGCCCTCCCACAATCAGGAGCCTGCACACCGCGCCTTCCCCAAGCAGCTTGAACAGTGGGACATCGACCGCATCATTCGCGATTATGCCGATGCCGCCGAACGCATGAAGGCCGCGGGCCTGGATGGCATCGAGCTGCAAGCCTACGGCCACTTGATGGACCAGTTCTGGTCGCCACTGACCAACGAGCTGGAAGGTCCGTACGGCGGCTCGCTGCAAAACCGCCTGCGCTTCACCTTCGATGTGCTCACGGCCATTCGCAAACGCGTGGGCCCGGAGTTTATTGTCGGCATTCGCTACACCGGGGACGAAGTGCTCGCCGGTGGCCTGCAAAAAGAAGAGGGCTTGCAGATCTCTCAACTGTTGAAAGACAGTGGCATGATCGACTTCCTCAATGTGATTCGCGGCAACATCGCCACCGACGCCGGGCTGACCGACATCATCCCGATCCAGGGCATGCGCAATGCCCCGCACCTGGACTTTGCCGGCGAAATCAAGACGCTGACCGGCTTCCCGACCTTCCATGCAGCAAAAATTCCCGACGTGGCCACGGCGCGTCATGCCATTGCCTCGGGGTTGGTGGACATGGTCGGCATGACCCGCGCGCACATGACCGACCCGCACATCGTGCGCAAGATCATCGAAGGCCGTGAGGACGATATCCGCCCTTGCGTAGGCGCCAACTATTGCCTGGACCGCATCTACAACGCAGGCGCGGCCTATTGCATCCACAACGCCGCGACCGGGCGTGAAACCACCATGCCTCATGAAATACCCAAGGCTGTGCAGAAGCGCAAAGTGGTGATTGTCGGCGCCGGCCCTGGTGGCCTGGAGGCGGCACGTGTGGCAGGCGAGCGCGGCCACGAGGTGGTGGTGTACGAGCTGGCGGACAAACCCGGCGGGCAGATTCGCCTGACCGCACAGTCCGAACGGCGCAAGGAAATGATCAGCATCATCGACTGGCGCATGGCGCAATGCGAGCGCCTTGGTGTGAGGTTCCACTTCAATACCTGGGCAGACACCGCGATTGTGCTCGATGAAAACGCCGACGTGGTGATCGTGGCGACCGGGGGCATGCCGCACACCGAAGTGCTGGAGCACGGCAATCAGTTCCTGGTTTCAAGCTGGGACATCATTTCCGGCGACGTGAAGCCTGGGCGCAATGTGCTGGTGTACGACGATGCGGGCGACCACGCCGGCCTGCAAGCCGCCGAATTCATCGCCCGCAGTGGCGCCAAGACTGAAATCATGACCCCCGACCGCTCGTTCGCGCCAGAAGTCATGGGCATGAACCTGGTTCCCTACATGCGCGCGTTACAGCAACTGGACACCACTTTTACCGTCACCTACCGGCTCAAGGCCGTGGAGAAACAAGGCGACCAATTGCTGGCCACGATCGGCACCGATTACAGCGACCTGACCAAAACGCGCCTGGTGGATCAGGTGGTGGTCAACCACGGCACCCGGCCGCTGGACGAACTGTATTTCGACCTCAAACCCCTGGCCCGCAACGAAGGCGCCTTGGAGTACATGGACCTGATTGTCGGCAAGCCGCAAACCGTTGTCAGTAACCCCGAAGGGCGCTTCCAGCTGTTCCGCATTGGTGATGCAGTGGCGTCGCGCAATACCCATGCGGCCATCTACGATGCCCTGCGGCTGGTCAAGGACCTCTAGCTGCCCTGCTCCGCCCACAACAATAAAGACAGCCGTCACCAGATTTAGAAACCTTTTAGTTACTGCCCCGAAAGTTGGTTTGACTCAGCGGAGGTTGTTACATGCAAACGGGTTCTGATTCCATTGAGCTGCTCACGGCGTTAACCGAACGCGACCTGCGCTTTCGCAGCGATGCCAAGGTCACTGAACATGCGATCGCGCCGGTCGACACGGCGTTACTCGATGCGTATGCCGCCATCGACCGCAAAGCCTTGCGCCATTACCGCCTGGAGCGCATTCGCGAGCAACTGCGCGCCCAGGATTACGCCGGCATTCTGTTGGCCGATCCGATCAATATTCGCTATGCCACCGACACCAATAACCTTGGTTTGTGGGTGATGCACTCGCCCAGCCGCTATGTGTTCGTCGCCACCGACGGCCCGGTGGTGCTGTTCGAGTTCACCAGCAGCCGGCACAACAGCGAGCACGTGGAAACCATCGATGAAATTCGCCCGGCGATTCCCTGGCTGTATTTTCTCGCCGGCCCCCGCGTGCAGGAAAAAGCCGAGCGCTGGGCACAGGAGGTGGCGGACCTGATGGCCCGCCACGGTGGCGGCAATCGCCGCCTGGCGGTCGACCGCTGCGACCCTTGGGGCGCGCAGCGCCTGACACACCAGGGCATTGAGCTGTTCGATGCGCAGCCATTGATGGAGCAGGCACGCTTGATCAAATCGGCTGAAGAAGTGGCCAGCCACCGGGTGTCCATGGGCGTTTGCGACCTGGCCATTGCCCGGATGCGCACAAGCCTGGTGCCGGGGGTTACTGAAAATCAGCTGTGGAGCATCATGCACGGCACCAACGTCGCGCACGGCGGAGAGTGGGCCGAAAGCCGCCTGCTCAGCTCCGGGCCGCGCACCAATCCGTGGTTTCAGGACGCCACCGACAAGGTCATCAAGGCCGGTGAGATGGTCTGTTTCGACACCGACATGGTCGGGCCCGGTGGTTACCTTTCAGACATCTCGCGCAGCTTCATCTGCCCCGGCAAGGCGCCGAGCATGGTCCAACGCGACTTGCTGGACATCGCCTCGCAGCAGATCAACCACAACGTCGAACTGCTGCGCCCGGGCCTGTCCTTTCGCGAGTTCGCCGAGCGCTGCTGGCCGGTGCCCCAGCGCTTCGAGCACAACCGCTACATGATGATGCTGCACGGTGTCGGGCTGGTGGACGAGTACCCCAGCGTCGCCTACGCCGTGGATTTTGCCGAGTGGGGGTACGACGGCCTGTTCGAGGAAAACATGGTGGTGTCGGTGGAAAGTTACATCGGTGAGCAAGGCGGTGGGGAAGGGGTGAAGCTCGAAGAACAGGTGCTGATCAGCGCCAACGGGCCGATCAAACTCTCGCGCACACCCTTGGTCGACGGCGATCGATAGCTGGAGCAAAACCATGAGCAGTATGACCGTGATCGAAACCGCACCCACCTTGGCGCCGCGCCCGGTGGCCAGCGCCGAACCGTTCTTGCGCCTGGAGGGCATTCATAAACAGTTTGGCCCATACCCCGTCTTGCACGACGTATGTTTTGAAATGAACAAGGGCGAGGTGGTGGCCATTATCGGCCCCAGTGGGTCGGGCAAAAGTACCTTGCTGCGCTGCATCAACCAACTGGAGCCGCCGACCAAGGGGCGGGTCAGCATGGATGGCGTGCACATCGAAGCTGGCAAGGCGTTGCCCCGTACAGAGCTGCTGAAGTTGCGCCGGCGCATTGGCATGGTGTTCCAGTCGTTCAACCTGTTCCCGCACCTGACGGTGCTGCGCAACGTAAGCCTGGCGCAAATCCGCACCTTGGGCCGCAGCGCCAAGGAAGCCGACGCCCGCTCCTTGCAACTGCTCGAACGCGTTGGGCTGGCTGACAAGGCCCAGCATTATCCGGCGCGCTGCTCTGGTGGCCAGCAGCAACGGATCGCCATCGCCCGCGCCCTGGCACTGGACCCTGAGCTGATGCTGTTCGATGAACCGACCTCGGCGCTGGACCCCGAGCTGGGCCTGGAGGTGCTGGCGGTGATGAAAGAGCTGGCCGGCGAAGGCATGTCGATGATTGTCGTGACTCACGAGATGCACTTCGCCGAAACCGTGTCCGACCGGGTGGTGGTCATGGCTGACGGGCGCATCATCGAACACGGGCCGAGCCAGCGAGTGATGCGCGAGCCCGAGCATGAACGGGTGATCCAGTTCCTCCAGGCAGTGAGGAATCGCTGATGAAAGACATCCTGATGATGCTGTTGAACGGCATACCCTGGACCATTGCCGTTACCGTGCTCGCATTCTGTGTCGGCGTAGTGCTGGGGTTTCCCATCTGTGCCCTGCGCATGTCCAGGTTCAAGGTACTGAGCATTCTGGCTGCCATGCTGGTGCTGACCCTGCGCTCAATCCCCCCGATTGTCTGGCTGTTCTTCATCTTCTTCGGCATCGGTGGCGGCTATATCAGCCTGTCGCCGTTTACCGCAGCGGTGGTTGGCCTGGGGTTGATCACGGCGGCGCATATGTCCGAGGTGTACCGCGGTGCGTTCGCGGCAATTCCCGCCGGCCAGTTCGAAGCCGCCTATGTGCTTAACCTGTCGGCGCCGCAACGGTTTTTCGATGTGGTGTTGCCGCAGTTGGTGCGTATCGCCATTCCCACCTCAGCCACCTACGCCATTGGCCTGCTCAAGGACTCGGCCGTGGCCTCGACGATTGGCGTTGGTGAAATCAGCTTTCAGGCTTACCAGGTTTCACAGCAAACCTTTCAGGGCCTGAGCGTCTACAGCGCGGCGGCGGTGGTGTACCTGGTGCTCAGCGTGCCAGTGGCCTTGTTCTCTCGTTGGCTGTCGGCCACGTTGAAACAGAGGATTGCCCGATGAGCGAACTGCTGACGATGTGGGCGCAATGGTTGCCGGAGTTGTGGAAGGGCTTTGTGCTGTCGATGCAGGTCACGGCCGTGAGCCTGGGCCTGGGCGTTGTGCTGGGGCTGTTGCTGGCACTGGGCGTTTCGTCGCCGAGCCGCTGGTTGCGTTATCCCTCCCTGGTGGTGGTGGAGCTGGGGCGTGGCGCACCGGCGTTGATCCTGCTGCAGTATTTCTACTTTGGCCTGCCCAGCGTCAACCTCACCCTGACCTCGTTCTGGGCCGCTGCGCTGGCCATGGCGTACTGCACGGCCGCCTACACCAGTGAAATCATTCGCGGTGGCATCGAGTCGGTGGCCGCAGGGCAAACCGAGGCCGCCGAAGTGATCGGCCTCAACCGGTTCGACGCGCTGCGCTTTGTGATCCTGCCTCAGGCCTTGCGGGTGGCGCTGCCATCGCTGCTGGGGTTCTCGATCATGATGTTCCAGGCCTCGTCGCTGTGTTTCACCATCGCCCTGCCAGAAATTGTCAGCCGGGCGTCCTCCATTGGCTCTTCCACGTTCGAGTACATGCCGGTGCTGATACTGGCCGGTTTGATGTATGCCGCTGTCTGCGCCCCGGCGACCCTGGGTGTGGCAGCGCTGGAAAAAAGACTGGCCCCCAGCCAGCCATAACAACAAATCCACTCGCGCCGATTTCGGCTGCTGCTCTCTTATTGCAAAGGTGACGTCATGACTCGCTCATTCAAGCGTTTTACCCGTTGGATGTTCTTGTGCTCGACCTTGGCCGGCGCCCCGTACGCCTTGGCCGAATGCACCCCCGCGAACCAGTTTGAAACCATCACCCCGGGTGTGCTGACCGTGGCGGCGTATGTCTTCCCGCCTTACTCGATACCGGGGCCGAACAACCAGTTGAGCGGCGTGGATGGCGAGATCATCAAGCGCATCGCCGATCGCGAATGCCTGAAAGTCAAAACCATGGTGGTGGACACGGCAGCCGTCGTCCAGGCAGTGGTGGCAAAGCGCGCCGATGTCGGCATCGGTGATTGGTATCGCACGGCAGAGCGCAGCAAGGCGTTGGGCTTGTCGGCACCGTTGTACCTGGACGTGATGGGCATCATTTCGGATGAGGGTTACACCAAGATTTCCGAACTGGATGGCAAGCGTATCGGCACCGTGCAGGGCTACCTGTGGGTGGACGATTTGAAGAAAGCCTTTGGCGATAACCTGGTGCTCTACCCGAACCCCGTGGCCATGGCCCAGGACCTGGCGTCCAGGCGTATCCAGGTTGGCGCGGACAGCTTCGCGGTGGCCGTTTCTTCGCAGCAGAAGGGCGGCTACCCCGGCAAGAGCATCAAGGTGTCCGAGCCCGATCAACGGGTCAAGGCCACGCTTGAGCCCGGGCAGAGCGCCTTCCCGTACACCAAGGCCAACGCCGCCCTGGGCGAGGCGCTGGGCAAGAACATCCAGGCCTTGCATGCCTCGGGCGAAATCGCAGAAATCCTCGCCTCGTTTGGCCTGGACCGCGAGGCTGCAAAAGTGGGTGAGCCGAGGATGATTCAGTAAAGATGGCTAACTGAACGACCCAAATTCTGTGGGAGATTACCCAGCCCTCCGGGCTGCGCTGTCGCGCAGAGAACAAGGCCCGTGAGCGCGCCGCATACCCTGTGGGAGCGGGCGTGCCCGCGAAGAATCCAACGCGGTGGTTGGCACCGGCTGTGCCGGTGTTCGCAGGCAAGCCCGCCCCTGCAGGTTTTCAGCCTGCGGCACACCTACTATCCGGGAACACTGAAACCATGGACGACGAAAACCCCGAAAAGCGCCTGTCCCTGACCGATGCCACCACCTTCGCCCGACAGCTCTGCCTGGCCCACGGCACCAGCTACGCCGTGGCCACGGCGCTTGCCAACGCCACCGTATCAGCCCAGGCCCATGGCCAACACGAACTCGGTTTCGGCCATTTGCCTGACTACCTCAGCGGCTTTGCCACCGGCCGAATCGCCACGGCTGCCGAGCCCATCGTGACCCAGGTCGCGCCGGCCATGATCCGCTGCGACGCCGCCCGAGGCATCGCGCAACTGGGGTTCGATCGCGCCTTCCCAGCGCTGTGCAGCAATGCGCATCAACTGGGTATCGCCCTGTTTGCGCAGTTCAACGCGTTCACCTGCGGCGAGTTGGGCTATTACACCCGTCGCCTGGCGCGGGAGGGGCTGGTCGCGTTGGCGTTCACCAATGGCTCACCACTGCTCACCGTGGCCGGCCAGAGCCGGCCGCTGTACTCCACCAACCCCATCGCATTTGCCGCCGCCAGTGACACGGGGCGGTTACTGGCGATTGACCAAGCTAGCAGCGCCACCGCCTACGTAAACCTGCTGCGGGCCGCTAAAGCGGGGGAGGCGATACCGGCAGGCTGGGCGGTTGATGCACAAGGGAATGAAACGCGCAGCGCGCGAGAGGCATTGCATGGGACGTTGCTGGCGTTTGGGGGCGGTCGTGGGGCTAATATTGCGTTGATGGTTGAGGTGCTTGCGGCGGGGGTGACGGGGGCCAATTGGTCGCTGGATGCAGGCGATTTTCGTGCTGGGAGCGAATCGCCTGGGGCTGGGATGCTGGTGATTGGCATTGCCCCCAGGTTGCTGGATGAGTGCTTTGCTGCACGGTTGGATGAGCAGATGGCTCGGCTTGAAGCCTTGGGGGTTTACTTGCCGGGGAAGGGGAAAGAGCAAGCTTATGATTGTGCGGTTCGTGAGGGGATCAGCTTGCCGGTAGCGGCGTACGATGCGTTGAGGCGGCGGGTGGGTTAGTTACGCACTTTGTTGCTGGCGGCCGTGCCAGAAAACGCTAAGCGCAGCGGTTATGTTGGAAGAGTCTTTGATGCCTAGCAGGTCGGCGTGTTCGGACGTAGGTGCGCTGCAGTTTGGGCCGGGGTAATTTGAAAGGGCTTTGTAGCCTGCTGTTTTTATTGGCTAATAATTGATCCGATAAATTCCTTGGAATACCCGCTGGAATGCTGCGTGGTCTGGTTTTCGATGGACCGTCATTTTTGAGTTGCGCCCCGCCAGAGCTTCGGGGTTAAAGCTCCAAGCGAATGGGCGTGACGGTGTTAGCCGTATGGACCGGACTTACTTAGACACACCGAGCTTGCACATGTCTCAGCCCAGCATGCCCCTCATGCTCTGCTGCAACGAAGACTTGAGCGCTTCATCACTGGCTACCAGCCGGTAAAGCTCTAGGTCCTGGCGGCGGCGTATCAGCATTACTTCTTCAAAAATCTTCTCGAACGCCAGTGCACGATGGTCTTCGTCCTGGCTCTTTTGGTACTTTGGCTCAAAGTCCGGATGTTCCTGAATGCCCTTTAGAATACTCAGGAACTTCACGCGCTTTTCTTCCGTGGTCACGCCCCAGCCTTGGAACCAACGCTCATTAAAGCTCTGGATGATTTGGTCAAGCAGGTCTTTTTCCTGCTCAACACCATGTACCCCACGTGGATTTGGGTTGGCTGGATCCAGTTCGGTTTCCGTGTCATCCAGCGCAATGCTGTGGTTCAACTTGACCCGTTCCAGCCCATAGGACGCGAGGTCAACCGAGTTAAGCAGAGCGTCGATTTCGTCGGCGTCTTTGTCCTGCACTTTGAGTTTCGGGATCAGGAACTTGAGGAACCAGAACAGCTTTTCCCAGGCCACAATCTCATACGGCATGATCGAGGCCATCTGGCCGTAGATCTTCACGAACTGCTTGGCCTTGATCTTGAAATCGACCTTGTCCTCATCCTCTAGCTCTAGTTCTACGTCGAAACGTTCAGCGGCGATATCTATCAGCACAGCCAGCTTTTCAGCATCGACGTTGTCGAAATACTGCGTGGCAAATGCCTCTACTTCCGGCCACTCGTAGACGCCGACCTCGTCCAGCTGGTCCTTGAGTTCGTGCAACACATTGATATCCGTTGCTCCGGACAGACTGGTAGCCGTGTAGAACGGGTCGAAGGAGGCTTTGATGTCCTCCACCTGGTTGAAGAAATCCAGAACGAACAGGTCTTCGGTCTTCTTGCCCCACTTCGGCGCGGCACGATTAAGGCGCGACAGCGCTTGCACTGCGAGTACGTACTGCAGCTTCTTGTCCACGTACATGGCACACAGCTTAGGCTGATCGAAGCCTGTCAGGTACTTGTTGGCCACCACCAGCAATCGGTATTCGTCGGTGTCGAATTTGTCTCGCGTATCCGCTTCGGGGGATCCGTTGATGCCGGCTTCGGTGTACTCAATACCATCAACCAATTTTTCGCCGGAGAAGGCAATTAGCGCCTTGAACGGGTTGCCGCGCGCTGCCAGCAAGCGGCTGATGGCCTTATGATAACGGATGGCGGCTTCGATGTTTTGGGTTATGACCATGCCCTTAGCCTGGCCCTTAAGCTTTTTTGGCGTGACCACCTGCTCAATAAAATGCTCTAGCATCACCTCGGCCTTAACGTCGATGGTCTGCTGGTCGCGTTCGACATAGGCGCGTAGCTTCTTCTGTGCTTTCAGCGTGTCAAACAGCGGATTGTCCTCGATGGACTTCTGAATTTCGTAGTAGCTGCGGTACGTGGTGTAGTTGGCCAGCACATCGAGGATAAAGCCCTCTTCAATGGCCTGCTTCATCGAGTACAGGTGGAAGGGCGCGAAGCGGCCATCGGCCTGCTGCTCGCCGAACTTCTCTAGCGTGCTGTTCTTCGGCGTGGCGGTGAAGGCAAAGTACGAGGCATTGCCGCGCATCTTGCTGTTCTTGATGGCGCTGAGGATCTTCTCCTGAATGTCTTCTTGCTCGTCGCCGCCCATCACCTTGTTCATCGTGCCATGGCTGCTACCGTCCTGCGAGCTGTGTGCCTCGTCGATGATCACGGCAAAGCGTTTGCCGGCCATATCGTCGATGCCATCCACGATCACGGGGAATTTCTGGATGGTGGTAATGATGATTTTTTTTCCCTGCTCCAGCGCCCGCTGGAGGTCAGAGGACTTCAGCGCCGGAGCGATGATGTTTTTCACCTCAGAGAACTCGCGTAGGTTCTCGCGCAATTGCTTGTCCAGCAGGCGGCGGTCCGTCACCACAATCACCGAGTCGAACAGCGGTACATCTAGAGCGCGCGCGCCGAAAATCTCCAGCGAAGCCGGATAGGTTTCTATCAACTGATAGGCCGCCCAGGTGATGGAGTTCGATTTGCCCGAGCCGGCCGAGTGCTGGATCAGGTAGCGCTGACCCACACCATGCTGGCTGGCATGCGTCACTAGGCGGCGCACCACATCCAGTTGGTGGTAGCGCGGGAAGAACAGCGTACGCTTGGCCAGTGGCATCTTGCTGCTGCCGTCCAGGCGCACAAAGTGCTGGATGATGTTGGCCACACTTTCGCGGCTGAAAATCTCCTGCCACAGGTAGGAACTCTTGTGCCCGGCGGAGTTTGGCGGATTGCCAGCCCCGTGGTTATGGCCCTTGTTGAATGGCAGGAAGAAGGTCGTGACACCGGCCAACTTGGTGGTCATGTAGACCTCGTCGGTGTCTACCGTCATGTGCACTAGGCAGCGGCCGAATTGCAGCAGCGGCTGGCCCGTGTCGCGGTCCTGCTTATACTGCTTTTGCCCGTGATAACGGGCGTTCTGGCCCGTCCAGGGGTTCTTTAGCTCCAGCGTGGCGAAGGGCAAGCCATTGATGAACAGTACCAGGTCGATCTCTTCCAGTGGATTACTCAGGGAGTAACGCACCTGGCGAGTGCTGCTAAAGATATTCGCCGCAAACTGCTGTTTGACTCGCTCCGAACTGCTGGCAAGCGGCGCGGGGTACATCAGGTTGAAGTGCATGTCGTCGATAGCCAGGCCGCGCTTGAGAAGGTGCAGCGCACCGTACTTCTTCGCGAGCCGGTCGAAGCGTTCGAGGATGCGCAAATCCCAATCATCGTAGCGCTGCTTTAGGCGTTCCAAATCATCGCCCTGGCTGGCCTCAAGAAATTGCCACAAGCAACGGCAATCCACGGCATAGCGGGCATCGAAATCCTGAGCGCGGCCCAGTTGATACCCATGGTTGAAGCCCGCCAGCACGGGCGCCGCGCTGTCACGGACCACCGCCTGCTCTTCTAGGCAGGTGCCGGTCAAGTATTTCTCGATGCTAGCTTCCAGCGCCTGTTCGTTGGTCTTGCTTACCATGCCGGCTTCCTTGTGCCTGTTCTTTCTTATCTCTGCCAGGCGAGCCCGGCGCGTGGTGCAAATGTCTAAAATTATCCGGCCAACGGGGCTGACATTCGCCCCTACCCAACTCACTTACCACTGCTCGTGAAAGCGCGTAACCACAACCTGTTGGCGATCATTAACGTCGGAAACCAGCCAGGCAATATTCACGTCCCTCCGGTTGGACTCGTTACCCAGGGCAGAGAAGTATTTACGGAGCTTAGTGACGTCATAGCCGTACTTGGCCTCCTTGAACTCCACCAACTCGCTCTCATCACTGCCTACCAACAGGCGCTGCGGTTGCCGCTGGGCTTCCATCAGGCCACCTCTATATCCGGTATAACCGGCTCCACCACACCAGGCACCTTGATCTTGCCGGTAATGGCGGTATTGATCAGGATGGCCTTGTAATCTTTGAGTTTGCTGATTTGTTGCTCTAGCAGTGCTACGGCAGCGTTCTGCTTTTGCATGGCCTGCTCGATATACTCAATGATGGATTGTTGTTCATCAATCGGAGGGACAAGGGTTATCAGTTGTTTGAAGCCATCCCAGTAGAGCCGTTTGCGGAAGTCCGTAATGCCCTTGGAGTAGCGATCCATCTGTTGGATAAACCCGGGGGTACGGTACTGATACTCAAAGTATCGAGCATCCAGGCTGGGACGGGGTATCGCAATAGTGTAAGCCGGGCTGACCATGCCCTCTACTCGCACCGCACCAATGGCCCCTTGCCAGGCACGCATCATATTGAAGGCAATATCGCCTGGGCGCACGCAGATGTATTTGGATTTATCTTCAATCTTTACACGACCGCGAATGTTCTCTTCTTCGGAGATTTCTTCTTCGGATACGCCAGAATGGATGGAAACCGACAACAAAGGTAAATCCTCTCGCCCGGGCTCCACCCGCTCGCGGAATAATGCACGGTTGGCCATCATGCTCCAGTGCGCCGGAATTTCGCCAATCCATTCGAGGCCGCTATCCTGCATGGGGGCGTGCGAATCAAGGCCACGGGTTACGACCTGCTGGATCAGTATCTGTTTGCGCTCTTTAAGACGATCGATCTGGCGTTCTTTGACCCGAATTGCCCTATCTATTTGCGTCAGTTTCTTATCGAGAAATGAAGCAATCAGAAACTGCTCTTCGAACGGAGGGACGGGCAATAATAATTCAGAAAAATCTTTAAATCTGAAATCGGTCGAGCGCTCTCGAATGCCTTTAGCAAGAGAGGTCAGATAGCCGGATAGTGCCAAGTCCCGCATGAAGTATGCATAAAAGTAAGGATTCACTAGCTTGGGGTTTATCGGGGTGCACGCGGCATAGACCGGCGATGACTTACCGTCAGAGTCAGAAACGCCGATGGCACCAGCGAACGCATCCATGGCATGAATAACCAGGTCATTTTTTCTAATTCCCTGATAACCATGTTCTAGCAGAGCGTTGGTAAACCCTTCCGTTCTTCTGTTGCGCCGTAGGGTCACTTCCCCATCACGAAAGCAAGTTACAACTTCGTCTTTTTGCTGGACGGGCCTGTTCTCCTTCTTGAATAGCCACTTACCTTTTTCTACATTCCAATGGGTTGGCAGGCTCGGTAGATAATTGACCTCAGTGGGCCCTACCGAATGGTACTCGCTAAAAATTAGGGGGATCTCAACCATTTACCACTCCCGACACATCCTTCACATCCAACCCCAGAATCTCCGCAATCAACCCCTCCGCCTGCTGCTCCAACGCGACAATCTCCCGCGCAACCTCATCCATGCTGCGCAGCGGCTGATGTTTGTAGAAGTATTTGTTGAAGCTGATCTCGTAGCCGATCTTTACCGACTCCAAATTGATCCAGGCTTCTTCCAAATGGGGTTGCACTTCGGCCTTGAAGAAGCGGTGGATGGTGTCGGCCAGTGGGATGCTTTCACTGTCGCGCAAGTCGCTGTTGGATTCGTAGGTGATAAATTCGCCGGCCTTGTCGCTCGGGTAGTAGCCGAAATCGGCCAGGTCGGCCTCGCGGCAACCCAGCCGCTTCAGCAGGGTGGCCAACTCGGCACGGTCGAATTTCTCCACCTTGCGGATGACCTTGGCGGCGTTTTCGTCGTACCAGCTCACTGCATTGAGCACCTGATTGCGATCGCTGGCACCGAGCTTAATGCCGGCCTCTTTGCTCAGTTGTTTAAGCGCCTTGTCCACCAGTTTGGCGAACAGGTTGAAGTCGTCATATTCCTCGCTGCCGATGGCTTGCATCAGGTAGTTGGCCACCGTGACCAGCAGGGACTGCTTGGCCCAGGTTTCCAGGCTCAGCAGCTTTTTGCGCTGCTTGGCGTTGAGCTCCAGGCCTTGTTCTTCACACCAGGCAAGGATGGCTTTTTCATGGGTGGCCAAGGTGGCGTCCTGGTACACCGCCTCGCCCAACTCTTGGTAAATCCACTGCATGGGTTCGCGCAGGGCCTTGTCGAAACGCAGGGTTTCGATGCGCTCGGCGCTGAACTGCGCCTTGCGCCGGTCTGGCCGTTCGATGTTGACCTTGTGGTAGCCGAAGTCGCGGTTATCAAACACCTGCGCGGCAATGCCGTCGCCACCGGCCGAGCGGTCGAAGCTGGCCAGGTCGAGGTAGGTTTGGGTGATCCGCTCGATATGCTCGGGGGCAAATTCACAGTTTTTGTTGCCGAGGTTTTTGCGCAGTTTGCGGTACAGCAGGCTGGCGTCGATCAGTTGCACCTTGCCTCGGCGCTGCGCCGGCTTGTTGCTGGAGAGCAGCCAGATATAGGTGGTGATGCCGGTGTTGTAGAACAGGTTGTTGGGCAACTGGATGATGGCATCGAGCAGGTCGTTTTCGATCAGGTGGCGGCGGATATTGCTCTCGCCACCGCCGGCGTCGCCGGTAAAAAGGCTGGAGCCGTTGTGCACCGAGGCGATGCGCGAGCCGAGGCCGCTGTCGCCGGGAGCTTTCATTTTGTTGACCATTTCCATCAGAAACAGCAACTGGCCGTCGCTGGAGCGCGGGGTGGCGTCCTGCAACTCGGCGTTTCCCCAATAGTCCGCGAGGCTGACCTTGAAGCGCGGGTCGATCACGTCGCCGCCGTCTTTGATGAACTTCTGCTCGCTGGCCCAACTTTTACCGTAGGGCGGGTTGGACAGCATGAAGTCGAAGTGGCTGCCGGCGAATTCGTCCACCGAGAGGGTGGAGCCGGGGCGGATGTGGGCAGGGTTGTTGCCTTTGATCATCATGTCCGACTTGCAAATGGCATAGGTCTCGTCGTTGATCTCCTTGCCATAGAGATGGATGTCGCGCTTGATAGTCGAGTCCGGGTATTTTTCTTCAATAAAATTCTGCGACTCGGTTAGCATGCCGCCGCTGCCGCAGGCCGGGTCGTAGATGGTCATCACTGTGGGCAGGCGATCCTTGATTGGGTCGAAAACCAGGTGGGTCATCAGCTCGATCACTTCGCGCGGTGTGAAGTGCTCGCCGGCTTCCTCGTTATTCTCTTCGTTGAACTTGCGGATCAGCTCTTCGAACACATAGCCCATGCCCAGATTGCTCAGGGCGGGCAGGCGGTTGCCTTGTGGATCTTCGCTGTCTTGCGGGGTGAGGTTGATGGTAGGCGAGGTGAATTTTTCCAGTACATCAAGCAGCACGTCTTTGCTGGCCATGTGACGCATCTGCGACTTGAGGTTGAAGCGCCGGATGATGTCTTTGACGTTGTCGCTAAAGCCGTCGAGGTATTCCTCAACGTTGCTCAGGAGGATCTGCTGGTTGTTGGTGGCGGTCTTCTGCAGCTGGCTTAGCGTCCACTTGCTGGTGTTGTAGAACACATAGCCAGAAGCGGCACGCAGGGCGCTGTCGTCCAGTTCGGTCTGGCTCATTTCACGTTGCTGAAAGGCCAGCTCTTCCATCACCTTGGCCTTGCTGGTCTCTAGCAGGGCATCGAGCCGGCGCAGCACTACCATGGGCAGGATGACGTCACGGTATTTTCCGCGCACATACACATCGCGCAGGCAGTCGTCGGCGATCGACCAGATAAATGAAACCAGTTTGTTGTGGACCGCGTGGTTCAACTGTAGATACTCCGAATCAAAGCGCTGAATGGCAGCGCTGCTAGGGCGGCTGTACCGCACCCATGCACAAGCTAGGGAGCGCATCTTAAC
>NZ_JBICKE010000117.1:0-13339 GCF_043103865.1 Pseudomonas sp. yb_5 | reverse complement strand
ACCCAAAGCCCCTGTCTGCGATGCAGACAGGGGCTTTGTCTTTTCCGGGTTTCAATATCGGTTAGAACTGATAGCTGACCGTGGCGCTCACATTGCGCTCTTCACCCATGTAGCAGTAGTTCAGGCTGGCACATGAGGTGATGTAGCTTTCATTGGTAAGGTTGTTGGCGTTCAAGCGCACATCCACACCCGTCAGACCGACCTTGCCCAGGTCATAGCCGATCGAGGCGTCGAACAGGGTGTAGGAAGGCACCTTCATGCTGTTTTCCGCATCCACCCAGCTGTACCCCACATATCGCACCCCACCGCCCAGCCGCAGGCCATCCAGTGCCCCCTGGCGGAAGTTATAGTCGGCCCACAGCGAGAGCATCTGTTTCGGCGCCTGAGTCGGCGAATTACCCTTGTTGTCCAAGTTGCCCGACACAAGGCTCGGCATTGACTTCGAATACTCGATATCGGTGAAGGTATAGCCACCCAGCAGTTTGAGGCTGTCGGTCAGTTGCACATGGGCCTCCAGCTCCAGCCCTTGCGAGCGGACTTCACCGACAGGGCGGTAGAAGTCTTCGTCAGGCTGTTTAGACGCCAAATTCTCCTGCTCGATGCGGAACACCGATGCGGTGAACAGGTTGTCGCTCCCTGGTGGCTGATATTTGATGCCAGCTTCCCACTGAGTGCCCTCCGTCGGTGCCAGCGGCCGGCCTTGCTGGTCGGACACGGTATTCGGGTTGAACGACTCTGAGTAGCTGATGTAGGGCGCAATGCCGTTCTCGAACAGGTAGAGCACTCCTGCCCGGGAGGTGAACCTGGAGCGCTGATCACTGACCTTGCTGTCGCTGTCACGGTCCTCTTCGGACACCTTCACCCAGTCCTGGCGCAGCCCCAAGGAAAAGCGCCACTGGTCCAGCTCCACGAGATCCTGCAGGTACACACCCGTTTGTTGCAAGCGCCGCTGGTAGCGGTTCTCGCCCAGTACCTGAAGGTTGCCATTGCCGTACTGCGGATTGCCGGCATCCAGCGGGTCGACGGTGCCATAACGCCATGTCACGTCGGCTTTGCGCCGCTGGTAGTCGGCCCCCAGGAGCAAGGTGTGCTTGGCGGCCCCGGTAAAGAATTCTGCCTGCAGCATGTTATCAATGATGTACGAATGCAGACGCTCGTCGCCGCCGGTATAGGCGCGGTTTAGCATATTGCTGTCAACATCTGCCCAGCCGGCGGCGTACACCTGGTCCATCGACACGTCGGAATCCTGATAGCGAAAGTTCTGCCGCGCGGTGAACACATCATTGAAGCGGTGCTCAAACTGGTAGCTGAAGGACTGCTGAGTGCGCTCGTAGTTGTCGATGCTCGGCTCGCCTTCGAAGAAATGGTCTGACAGGCGTAAACCGTTGCGCTTGTGCAGCATGCCGTCTGCAGGGTTGCCGCCGTGGTATCCACCGTCAGGGTCGTGCTGCAAATAGGCCTGCAGCGTGAGTGAGGTGTCTTCGGTGAAGTCGACGCTGAAAGCAGGGGCGATTGCGTAACGTTCTTCCTTGTTATGGTCGAACTGAGTGTCGGAAGCATCCGCCAAACCCGTCAGTCGATACGCAATGCGTTTGTCGTCATCCACAGGACCACTGAAGTCGAAGCCCACGCCACGCTGGCCCTGAGTACCTACCGTGGCCTGAACCTGATGGTAAGGGGCAAAGAGTGGCTTCTTGGTGGTCAGGGCTACCAGGCCACCTGGCGAGCTTCGCCCGTACAGTACCGAAGACGGTCCTTTGAGAATGTCGATGCGCTCAAGGAAGTATGGGTCGACCTGCATGGTGCTGTAGGTGCCGTTGTCGCCCATTGACTTGAGCCCATCGACGTAGATGTTGTCCACCGAGCCGTCGTTGAAGCCGCGCATGGCTGCATAGTCGTAGCGATGGGTGGCACCGTAGGGGTTGGTCAGTACTCCAGGCGTGTAGCGCATGGCTTGGGCTACGGTCTGAGAGCCCTGATCGTCCATCTGTTGGCGAGTAACTACCGAGACCGATTGGGATGTCTCCACCAAAGGCATGCTGGTCTTGGTCGCCACTTGGCTGTGCGTGGCGTTGTAACCCTCCATGCTGCCCAGTGCGTTGCCGAGGGAGAAACTACGAATGTCGGTGTCTGGCAATGCCAGGGCGGCGTTCTGACGTTGTGCCTGCAGCACATAGTTACGTCCCTCCTGGTTGACGGCTTCCAGCCCGCTGCCATTTAGCAACTGGCGCAGCGCCTGATCGGTAGTGTACTGCCCCTGCAATCCGTTGGAGTGCAGGCCATCGGTCAGCTGAGGTGTGCTCGACAGGGTGATGCCGGCCTGGCGAGCGATATTGTTGAGCACGTCGGTCAGTTGGCCAGCTGGTATTGCATAGTGTTGGCTCGCTTCGGCTGTGTCGGCCGCTACGGAAAGTTGCGGAGCAGTTGCCAGGCCCAAGGCGGCACCAAACAGAACAGCCCGGATGGCATGGCGCAAGTGAGCTGATTGCAGGACTGGACGAAAATCATTCGGGATGTAAGTGTGGGTTGACACCGGGCTGAGAGGCATGAAGGGTCCGTTAAAGTGTTGAGGGCAGAAAGTGTCGCTTACTGTCCTAGCCGGACCTGGATTCAAAACCCGCCAAAAATCGATAACGCCTTATCCGGTCATGCTCTCCACATGCACCCACCAGCGTGTACGTCGACGAAGTCGTACGGGCAGCGTCTGCGGCAGCAGCCGAAGCAGTTGATCCGGATCTTCGAGCCGGAATACCCCTGACAGGCGCAGGTCGGCAATCTCATTGCTGCAGCCCAGGTAACCATGGCGATAGCGGCTGATCTGTGCGAGGAAGTTGGAGAGGCGCATGTCCTGAGTGACGATCAACCCTTCAGTCCAGGCCATCGCATCCATGTCCATGTGTGCGAGCCGGTGCGCACCTTGAGCATCCACGCGCCAGTTCTGGCCATTTTCGATCCACTGCAGTTGGCCACTACCAGGCTGGTGTATCGCCACTCTGCCGTGGCTGACGCTGACACGTGTGCAGTCACTATCCTGGTAGGCCACAAAGCGACCTTCGAAGCCTTCAAGCAGCGCGTCGCGGGTTTGTAGCAGCAGGGGATGCCGGGGGGTGCAGCTGATCATCAATTCCCCATGCTTCAGGCGAACCAGACGCTGTTGATCATGGAAGGCCAAGTCCACGGCACTGCAGGTATTGAGTTGCATCAGTGAGCCATCGGGCAGGGTGAAGACGCGCCGCTCGCCCGTGCCGGTGGCATAGTCTGAGGCCCAGGCACTGACAGTATCGAGATCTTTGGCCAGCCAGCTCGCCGATCCTGCCATGACAATGCCGCCAAGCAGCTTCAGTGCCTGCCGGCGACGCAGGCGCTGCTGGCTGGTTTCCAGTGTCTGCAATGCCAGCCCGGCACCGGGGATAGCGCGCAGGTCAAGGTCCTGATGAAGGTGAACCACACGCTGCCAGGCCTGTTCGTTTTCGTGGTGGATGCTACGCCATTGCGCGCACTGTTGTTGCAGAGCCGGATCGTGTCCGCTTTCACGCAGCCGCAACATCCACTGAATGGCTTGCCTGACCGTTTTTGTATCAGGGCGTGCGACGATCATGGATTCAGCAGTCGTCTTCATAGCGCAGCACGTAGCAGTGATAGAGCGCATCGGCGATGTAGCGCTCAACGGTGCGCACGGAGATCCCCATCTGTTCGGCGATGGTCTGATGCTTCAGCCCCTCGCATTGAGCCAGCAGGAATGCGCGACGTACCTTGGGTTTGAGGCCGTCGAGCATGCGTGCGATGCGCTCAAGCAATTCCAGCAGCAGCTCGCGGGTCTCGACTGAGGGGACCAGTGCTTCCGGCACATGGGCCAAAGCCTCCAGGTAGGCCTTGTGCAGTTCCTCGCGGCGCCAATGATCGATCACCAGCCCACGCGCTACCGTGCGCAGGAAGGCCCTGGGTGCATTCAGCTGCAATTGTTCACGACGCTGTAGCAAGCGTACGAAGGTATCCTGGGCCAGGTCAGCTGCATCGGCTGCGTTGCCGAGCTTGCTACGCAGCCAGGTATGCAACCAGCCGTGGTGGTCACTGTAGAGCGTTTGCACGGAATCGTTGCTGGGCATGGAGGAGGGCGCCGGCATCAATGGACGTTAATGATAATTAGTCTCATTGTTGGCGGAGCAAGATTAATTTGCAACCCATCAGTTCGCGCGTAAAGCCGGTAACGGGCTAACGCCCCAATTGCGTATCCAGGTAATTGCGGATCACCCGCGCCCCGCCATTGAGGTGCCGTTCCAGCACTGCTACCGCTTCGTCCACCAGCTTGTCGCTGGCCGCATCTACCAGTGCGTTGTGATCGTCCTGAGTCAGCTTGCCCAGGCCCATGGACGAAAGATGGAAACGCAGGAAGCGTTCTTCCTCGTTCAGTTCGTTCTCGATAAGGCGCAGTAGTTTCTTGTTCGGCGCCTTGCTGTACAGCGCCATGTGGAACAGGCGGTTGAGGCGGCCAATTTCGGCGTGGCTGGTCTCGCTCTCCAGTTGCTCGATATACCCGCGGGCGCTGGCAATGTCGCTGGCATCAAGCAGCGGGATAGACTGGCGCAACGCCTCGCTCTCGAGCAGTACGCGAAGGGCATAGGTGTCCACTGCATCCTCGCCGATCAGCGGTGCAACTACGGCACCCTTGTGCATCTCCACTTTCAGCAGGGACTGCGCTTCGAGCTGGCGCAGAGCTTCGCGCACGGGCATGCGACTGACGCCGTACAAGGTGGCGAGCTCTTGTTGGCGAATTGCAGTACCAGGTGGCAAGCGACCATCGAGAATGGCGCTGCGCAGGCGTTCTTCGATCACGCCACGGGCCTGGTGCGGCAACAATTGCTCGCTGGCCAGCACATTGCTCAATTTGATTTTCTTGGCCACGCGACGCCTGCCTCAACGATGACTATATTGGATCCAATAACGCTAGTAATAGCTTGTGAGGGTGTCAAACCTGCACCCACACTGGTACGGGCGCCCCAAAAGCGCGGCTATGGTGGAGTAAGTCGCACGTCAAAGGAAGCGACCTATAGAAAGATGTAAGCAGAAAGTATAGGCGGGCTGACAGCCGGGTGCGTGATTGCAGGGTGCCATTGTCTTTTGCTGTGGCAAGCCCCAACATCGCTGCTTTCGACTGGTCTGAACAGGGCTTCGCAGTGGCGATATCCTGGTTGCTCAAAACCGTTGTGCGATATGTCGGCTTTGCCGCGCTGCTGGGCAGTCTTCTGCTGGGCGGCTTGCATGCGGATTGGGATTTCTCCCAGATCAGCCGCAAGTCGCAGGCCCTGTACGGCCCACTGGGCGTCGGGAAGGGCCGCATTGATGCCTGGCAGAACCTGATGGCCACGCAGAAGCAGGGTACCGAGCTTGAACGGTTGCAAGTGGTCAACCGCTTCTTCAACCAGCAATTGCGTTATGTCGAGGATATCGATCTGTGGCATGAGGTCGACTACTGGGCCACACCTGTGCAGGCACTGATCAAAGGTGCAGGGGACTGCGAGGATTACGCTATCGCCAAATATTTCAGCCTTCGGCGCATGGGAATCCCCAGCGAAAAACTGCGCATCACCTACGTCAAGGCGCTGCGGCAGAACCGGGCACATATGGTCCTGACCTATTATTCAAGCCCACAGGCCCAGCCTTTGGTGCTGGACAGTCTGATGGATGCCATCAAGCCGGCAAGCCAGCGTATCGACCTGCTGCCGGTGTACGCCTTCAATGGTGAAGGGTTGTGGCTGACAGGCGCGGCAGGGAACAAGAAGGTTGGTGATACCAAGCGGCTGTCACGCTGGCAGGATTTGTTGAAGAAAATGCAGGCCGAAGGGTTCCCGGCCGAGCCGGTTTACTGAAGGAGCACAGATGTCACTGTTCAAACAATTGCTGTTGGCCATTTGCCTGTTCCTGGTGGTCGCCTTCAGTGGCAGTTTCATGGTCAGCCTGGAAAGCTCGCGCAGCCAGTACGTCAACCAGTTGCGCTCGCACGCCCAGGATGCGGCCACTGCGCTGGCGCTTTCCCTGACACCGAATATCGACGACCCAGCGATGGTCGAGCTGATGGTCAGTTCGATTTTCGACAGTGGCTACTATGCAAGCATCAAGGTCGTCGACCTAGGGTCCAACGCCGTGCTGGTGGAGCGTCACGCCGAACCAGACCCTGGCGGTGTCCCGCGTTGGTTCGTGCGCTTGATCGGCCTCGAGGCCGCCGGCGGCGATGCAATCGTCAGTCGTGGCTGGCAACAGGCCGCGCGCGTTGAAGTGATCAGCCACCCGATGTTCGCCCTTGCCAAGCTTTGGCAAAGTGCCTTGGGCAGTCTGGGTTGGTTGCTGTTGTGCGGTGCGGCCAGTGCCGTGCTCGGTGCGTTGCTGTTGCGCCGCCAGTTGAGGCCACTGGACTACATGGTCGAGCAATCCCACGCCATTGCCCGCCGCGAATTCCTTAGCCTGCCAGAATTGCCACGCACGCCGGAGCTACGCCGCGTGGTGCAAGCAATGAACCAGATGGTCGAGAAGCTCAAAGCCCTGTTCACCGAGCAGGCCGAGCGCAGTGAGCGGCTGCGGGCGGAGTCCTATCAGGACAGCCTGACCGGGCTGTCGAACCGCCGCTATTTCGAAATGCAGCTGAATACTCGGGTAAGCAACCTGGAAGACGCGCGCGCCGGCTACCTGCTTTTGTTGCGGGTTCAAGGCCTGGCCGGCCTTAACGCCCGCCTTGGCGGCCAGCGTACTGACCAGTTGTTGCAAGCGGTAGGTGAACAGCTGCGCCGTACTTGTGCCAGCTACCCGGAAACCAACGACCTTATTTCCCGCAGCCGCGGCGGCGAGTTTGCAGTGCTGGCGCCGGGCATGGTGCATGAGGATGCAGTTCAGCTTGCCCAGGCTCTGGAGGCAACGTTGCAGAGCCTGCACGAAACGGGTGCCAGTGATATCGACCCGGTGGCATGCATAGGCCTGGCGCCATTCAGCCCTGGTGATTCACCGCAGGCGTTGCTGAAGCTCGCCGACGAGGCTCTGGCCCGCGCTGAGAACCAGCCAACGCCGGGTTGGGTATGCCTTGAGCAAGGTGTTGCCGCGGTTGCTGCTGACAGCCAGCATGACTGGCACGAGCGGCTCGATCAGGCGTTCATCAATGGGCATTTCGAGCTGTTCTTCCAGCCCGTGATGGATTGCGCTTCCACGCAACGGGTACTGCACCACAAAGTTATTTCGCGTTTGCGGGATGGCCAGGGCGAGGCTTTGCCGGCGGGCCGCTTCCTGCCTTGGCTGGAGCGCTTCGGCTGGATGCCGCGGCTTGATGTGCTGGTGCTGGAGAAAGTGTTGGCGCACCTGCGAGGGCATGACCAGGTACTGGCGTTGAATCTGTCCGCCGCCACCCTGGCTGACCCCAAGGCCCTTCAGCGCGTTTTCGAGCTGCTGGGCCAGAACGCCGGGCTCGGCCCGCGACTGGTTTTTGAAATTGGCGAGGAGCAGTTGCCTGAGCAGGTAGCATTGGAGCAACTTACCCGGCGCTTGCATGGGCTTGGCTTCGGGTTGGCGTTGCAACGCTTTGGTGGGCGCTTCAGCATGATTGGCAACCTTGCGCACCTGGGCTTGGCGTACCTGAAGATTGACGGCAGTTACATCCGCAACATCGATCATGAGCAGCACAAGCGGCTGTTCATCGAAGCGATCCAGCGAGCGGCGCACAGCATTGATCTGCCGCTGATTGCCGAGCGAGTCGAGACGGAAGGGGAGCGGTTGGTGTTGCAGGAGATGGGAGTAGGCGGGATTCAGGGGCAACTGGTAGGTGAGCCTGCGCCCTGGCGCTGAACGGCTTTTTGCGCCCCGCCTTAGAAGCGATCTAGAGCCGGAAAAGGGCCGCGGAGCGGCCCCGGGGTTCACGTAGCGATGCACGGGGCCACTTGTGCAGCCCCGTCGTGACACAAGGCCGCTCCTGCAGCAATGGCGAAACCAGCAGGCCGGCTATCACCGCTCGCGCAGGGCTTCCGAGCGCGCCTTCATGATCGGCTTGAGCAGGTAGCTCATGATGGTCTTCTTGCCTGTCATGATATCTACCGTCGCCACCATTCCCGGAATGATCAGCAGTGGCTTCTCGTCAGTCCCCAGGTGGCTGCGATCAGTGCGCAGCTTGATCAGGTAATACGTAGTCTTCTTGTCTTCATCGGTAATGGTGTCGGCGCCAATCTGCTCCAGCTTGGCCTTGAGCCCACCGTAGATGGTGTAGTCATACGCGGTGAACTTGACCGTCGCTTCCTGGCCAGGGTGCAGGAAGGCGATGTCTTTGGGCAGGATCTTCGCCTCGATGACCAGCGTGTCGTCCAGTGGCACGACTTCGATGATATCGCTACCTGGCTGGATTACCCCGCCAATGGTGTTCACCAGCAGTTGCTTGACGATACCCCGCACGGGCGAAGTGACCAGTGTGCGGTGCACCCGGTCGTCCAGCGCCTTGCTGGTGGCGGTAGCCTTGTTCAGTTCGGTGCGTGCCTCGTTAAGCTGGGTCAGGGCTTCACTTCGGAACTTGCCGCGAGTCTCTTCGATCTTGCTTTGCACCTCGCGGATGGCCGCCTCTGCGCGCGGGATCGCCAGCGCAGTGGAATCCAGCTGACCGCGGTTTTCCACTTCGGCGCGGCGCAGGCGCAGCACTTCAACCTGGGAAATCGCGCCGGTTGCTACCAGCGGTTCGGACATACTGATTTCCTTGCGCAGCAGCGCAAGGCTGTTGGCATACTGGGTGCGCTTGGAGCTGTATTCGCGCAGTTCCTGCTGGCGTTGGACCAACTGCTCTTGCAGGCCGCCAATTTCGTCTTGCAGTTGCTGGCGCCGGCTCTGGTACAGCGACTCTTCATTGGCCGCCTGGTTTGGCGCGGCTTTACGCAGCTTTTCGTCGATTACCAACGGGATGTCCTGGACCTCGGCACTCAAACGTTCGACCCGCAGGGCCATGGCCAGGCGGTCGGCCTCGGTTTCACCTACGTTGGAGGCGAAGCGGGTTTCATCCAGGCGCAGCAATGGCTGGCCCACTTCGACGATCTGCCCCTCCTTGGCGAAGATTTCGGCGACGATGCCGCCCTCCAGGTTCTGGATCTTCTGCACCTTGGAAGACGGAATGGCCTTGCCTTCACCCCGCGTAACTTCGTCGATTTGCGCAACGCTGGCCCATACGATCAAGAACACGAAGAACAGGATCACGCCCCAGATGGTCAGCCGAACCACCCGCGGCGCATCTTCGATCAGGGCTTTGTTTACCTCTGGCAGCGGCTGGCCGCCAAGCGAGTCGCTGCCTTTGAAATAGCGCCGCAGGCCGTCCTTGAACTGCCCCATATCCAGCTTATGCAACACTGATCTGCCCCTTCTTCAGTGCATCCATGACCGCGGCTTTCGGGCCGTCGGCGACAATCTGCCCGCGATCGATCACGATCAGCCTGTCTACCAACGACAGCAAAGAGGCACGGTGCGTGACCAGCAGTACTGTCTTGCCCTCCACCACCGCGTGCAGGCGCTGCTTGAGGCGTTCTTCACCGGTGTTGTCCATGGCGCTGGTCGGCTCGTCCAGCAGCAGGATCTGCGGGTTGAGCAGCAGCGCACGGCCCAAGGCGACGTTCTGCCGCTGGCCGCCGGACAGGTTCTGCCCGCGTTCACCCACCTGCAGCTCGTAGCCGTCGGGGTGCAGTCGGGCAAATTCATGTACGCCCGCCAGTTCAGCGGCCTGCAGGATCAGTTCGTCCTCGATGTAGCGAGCGCCGCTGACCAGGTTGTCACGCAAGGTGCCGGCGAGCAGCTGGATGTCCTGTGGGACGTAGCCGATGTTGTGACGCAGTTCGCTGACATCGATCTGGCGAATGTCTACTCCGTCCACCAACAGCGAGCCACCATCGGCCTCGTAGAGGCCGACGATGAGCTTGGCCAGCGAGCTCTTTCCCGAGCCGCTGCGGCCGATGATGCCGACCTTCTCGCCGGGGCGGATGGTCAGGTTGATATTCTTCAGGGCCAGGTTCTGCTGGTTCGGATATGTGAAGTCGACTCCGCGGAACTCGACGCTGCCCTGTAGCACCTTGCGGCTCAGCGGGCGTTCTTCGAAGTTGCGCTCTTGCGGCAGATCCATCATGTGGTCGGTGGAAACCATGGTCACCTTGGCTTGCTGGTAGCGGGCGAGCAGGCCGTTGAGCTGGCCCAATGGGCCGAGGGCGCGGCCGCTGAGCATGTAGCAAGCCACCAGGCCGCCCATGCTCAGGTTGCCGTCGATGATCAGGTACACGCCGACGCAGATCATTGCCACGCCTGCCAGTTGCTGAATCAGCAGGGTGATGTTCATCGCCAGGCTCGACAGCACTTTCACCCGCAGTTCCAGCCGGCTCAGGGTGCCGAGAGTTTGCTCCCACATGTACTGGCGTTCGCTTTCGGCGTTGTTGACCTTCACCGCATCCAGACCCGCCAGGGTTTCGATCAGGCTGGACTGGCGCTCTGACGCCAGAGCCATGGTCCGCTCCATGGTCGCCATCAGTGGCCGCTGCAGGGCGTAGCCGATGCCCAGAGCCAGCGGGAAGGCGATGACCGGTATCCACACCAGGTGTCCGCCAATGATGGCGATGACGACCAAAATCAGGATGGTAAAGGGCAGGTCGATCAGGCTGGTCAGGGTCAGCGAGGCGAGGAAGTCGCGCAGGCCCTGGAACTCGTGAATGTTCTGGGCAAAGCTGCCGACCCGTGCCGGTCGGTACTTCATCGACATGCCGACGATACGTTCAAACAGCGTTGCCGAGATGATCAGGTCGGTCTTCTTGCCGGCCAGGTCCAGGCACAGGCCACGCAGGCCTTTGAGGATCAGGTCGAAGATGTACGCGCCGGCGATACCGATGGCCAGTACCCAGAGCGTCGAGGTGGCCTGGTTTGGCACCACCCGGTCATACACATTCATCACGAACAGCGGCGCGGCCAAGGCGATCAGGTTGATCACCAGGCTGGCGGCGATGGCGTCGATATACAACCACTTGCTGCGCAGCAGGGTGTCGCGGAACCACGACTTCGCACGTGGGATGAGGTTGCCATGGTTTACATCGAACTTGTGCTGCGGCTGCGCGAAGAACACTCGGCCGCTGTAGTCGCTTAGCAGTGCTTCGCGGCTGACGTGTACCTCGCCACCGTCGCTCTCGCTGAGTAGCAGGCGCGCGGTGTCGTCGTTCTCCCAGCCGAGCAGCACGGCGCTGCGGCCCTCCTTCAGCAACAGCATGGCCGGCATGGCGATACTCGGGATCTGCTCCAGCTTTCGCTGAAGCACGCGCCCCTGCAGGCCGGCCCGGGCCGCGGCGCGGGGCAGCAGTTCCGGGTTCAGGCGCTGGGCGGGTAGCGGTAGGCCAGTTGTCAGCATGACCCGGCTGGCGGGCTTTTGATGCAGGACACACAGGCTCAACAGACTATCCAGCAGCGGATCGTCATGCTGACTGCGTGGATCGTGGCTGAGTTGGACTCGACTGACTTCGGATTCCACGCGGCGCTCTCTTCATCCTTGTGGTGGGTGGGGTGGGTGTGCCGTCGTTAAGGTCAGACCGGCTTACCCTGGCTCTCTTTGGTGCTGTAAAGCTGTGCTGATATGGGCTATCACGCCCTGGTGCTTGAGCAGCTGCCAATGTTCGCCTTGAATCGGTGTTGAGTAAACAATTCTACGTGCTTCATTTTCACCAGACGTAGTGGAGCAATGATTGTTTCATTTTTGGTCCAGCCATCATCCGCTTGTTGCAGCATAGCTTGCCACCCAACCAAGGGATGCAAGGGCCTTGGGCTCCAGCTTAGTCATTGTCATTAAACAGGCGTTGGTTTATTGGCGCATGCCTGTAGCTTGTTAGTCAAAATTCATCTATAGAAAGCAGATCCATTGCCTTCTAGCATTCAATATTCGCGAGCGCTTTCCCATGAGCGGGATGCAAGTATTTGCGCACTCGTACGTCATGTCTTTGATTTGCGACAAATCGCTGCTCGTGGCTCGTGCAGAGTTGAAAGCCTGGTGTGCCTCAGCGAGCACACGCTCTCGGCTCTGGCCGGTTATCGGCCTCTGCGGGTCGCATTCCGGCAAGGTTTGTGCTTATTCGGCAGTCAGTGTCCGGGTCATTGACAGTGATCTGGATATTGACGCCAGTAACGCTGACATTGCCGAGGTAAGACAACCGCGCCGCATGATTTATGGCTACTGAGGTGTATGAAAAACTGCTGGGGCTGACGGCTTAACACGTTTTAGATGACGTAAGACATTTGTCCTTGGGAAACGCTTGGCTAAGGTACAAATATCAATGTGACATTACATTGCCGATTGTTTAGGATGGCATGTATAAGGTCAATAGTTTGGCAGTCAAGCAATTCCAAAAAGTTATAGACGGAATATTGACGTCAAAAACGTCAAGAGATCATCGACATAGTTCCGCCTGAAGTGGCTACCAAGCGCCGCTCTGGCAGGGAAGTACCCATCGGGTCACACGGAGAGTCCAATGAGCAGCGTTGTAGCCATCGTCAAAAGCATTGTCGGCCAGGTTATTGCGGTATCCCCAGAGGGCATCCGGCGTGTACTTATCGAAGGTGACCGTCTATTGACCGGTGAAGAAGTGCTCACCGGTCCTGGTGGCGCAGTGACTCTGGAGCTGGCTGATGGCCGTATGCTCGATCTGGGCCGTGACAGCCAATGGAGCGCCGATGCGCCTGACAGCAGTACTGACCTGAGCCAGGCGGCAGCCCAGGCCGCGCCTTCGGTGGAAGAGCTGCAGCAGGCTATTGCTGCTGGTGTTGACCCGACTACTGAACTTGAAGCTACCGCCGCTGGCCCGTCAGCAGCGGGCGGTGGTGCGCTGGGCGGTGGCCACAGCTTCGTGATGCTCGAAGAAACGGCTGGCCGAGTTGACCCGACGGTTGGTTTCCCGACGGATGGGCTGGGCTTTGCGGGCGTACTCGATAACGAAGAAGTGGGCCTGCTGGACACGAACGGCAACAACCTGGTGACCACACCGACGACGGATACCATCGTCGCTACTGATTTGATTCTTGGCGCAACCCCTTCTATCAGTGAAGCGGGTGGCGTAATCGTTTATACCGCCACCGTTGGTCAGGCACCGACCACCAACCTGGTAATTACTCTGTCCAACGGTGCCGTGATCGTCATTCCGGCCGGGCAGACCAGTGGTAGCGTCAACGTCGTAGTTCCGGCAAACGATACCCCCTACATCGACGGGGGGCAGATTTCGGCGACCGTGACAGGTAGTGCCGGTGGTGGCGGGCTGGCGGTGACATTGCCGCAAACGCCAGCGGTTACCCAAGTGACCGATACCCTCGACAATACCAC